>NZ_JBHVDD010000078.1:0-49470 GCF_042802995.1 Streptomyces sp. NPDC057438 | reverse complement strand
CCCGGCGGAGCTGCTCCGGGGGCCCCCGCCGCGCTTGCGGGGCGGCCACGGCATTCACTCGGCGCCCCGGCGCCCGGGGGGGAGGCGCCGAAGCCCGGCTCTCGGAGAGTCCCGGCGCTGGGGGGAGAGCGTCGGGACTCGGCTTCGGATGGTCTCGGTGCGATCGAGGTGCGGTTCGGGTGCGGCGGCTGCGGTGAGGGCGTGCGGCGGTGCGGGGTCGTCTCGGTGCGTGGTGTGCCTCCGACTCCCTCGGACCGCGGGTCCCGGGCCTGACGGCTCCGGGCCGGTGAAGTCGTGGGCCCGGAAGTCTTGTGCCCCGGGAACGGGGAGTTGAAGCGGCGCACTACGGCCAAGCAGCGGTACAGAAATGGCCAAGTCCAGGCCAGGACACGGCGCTGGGCAGACCGCGCGGCGGACCAAGCCCCCTTGCGGCCCGAGGGGTTGGGGGCCGTACGGGGCCTTGGGTCCGTACCGGGCGACGGTCGCCGTGCCGCTCCTCGAACGGGTGGGCGGCGGGCCGGGAACCGGTCGGGAATCGGATCGGGCCGACCCGTTCGCGAACTGCCTGCTCAGGCCGCCCGCTCGAACAGTCGGTTCGAACAGTCCGCTCAGGGAGTCCGTTCAGGGAGTCCGCTCAGATGGTCCGTTCAGGTCAGGCGACCGCGTCGAAGCCCGTGTCGCGGGCGAGCTTCTTCAGTTCGAGCAGGGCGTGCTTCTCGATCTGGCGGATCCGCTCGCGGGTGAGCCCGTGCTCCTTGCCGACCTCGGTGAGGGTGCGCTCGCGGCCGTCCTCGATGCCGTACCGCATCTTGATGATGGACGCGGTGCGCTGGTCGAGGCGCCCGATGAGGCCGTCCAGCTCCTCGCTGCGCAGCAGCGTGAGCACGGACTGCTCGGGCGAGACCGCGGAGGTGTCCTCCAGGAGGTCGCCGAACTGGGTGTCGCCGTCGTCGTCCACCGACATGTTGAGCGAGACCGGGTCACGGGCCCAGTCGAGGACATCGGTGACGCGGTCCGCGTTGGAACCCAGCTCGGCGGCGATCTCAGCGGGCTCGGGGTCGCGTCCGTGCTCGCGGTTGAACTCGCGCTGCACACGGCGGATCCGGCCCAGCTCCTCGACGAGGTGGACGGGCAGCCGGATGGTGCGCGACTGGTCCGCTATCGACCGGGTGATGGCCTGACGGATCCACCAGGTGGCGTACGTCGAGAACTTGAAGCCCTTGCGGTAGTCGAACTTCTCCACCGCGCGGACCAGTCCCGCGTTGCCCTCCTGGATGAGGTCGAGCAGGGGAAGGCCACTGCGCGGATAGCGCCGGGCGACGGCCACGACAAGGCGCAGGTTCGACCGTATGAAGACGTCCTTGGCCCGCTCGCTGTCGGCGACGAGGGCTTCGAGCTCTTCGCGGGTCGCGTCCGCCTTGGCCTCCTCCTCGCCGTCGAGGATCTGCTGGGCGAACACACCCGCCTCGATGACCTGGGACAGCTCGACTTCCTTGGCGGCGTCGAGCAGCGGTGTACGCGCGATCTCGTCGAGGTACATGCCGACCAGGTCGCGGTCGGCGATCTCGCCGCCAGAGGCGCGAACGCTGCGAGCCGCGTCGGTCCGGCCGGAGGCGGACGAACGACGAGCGGCGACGGCACGGGTTGCCATGCGTGCTCCCTTGCGATGGTGGGCTGGCAGGGTCGTATCTGTTCCTACGTGTGTCTTGATGCGGCCGCTCGGACACTCTCCCGAGTGCCCTGCTTCCGAAGGAAACAACGACTGGAATCAGGACAGAATTCCCATCCCGTCCCACTATTTTTCTGATCTTGCAGTACCCTGTGCCGCCACAAGGGGAGGCGAGATGTCCGGAGAGTCTGCAGAGGTGCAGGTCAGACCAGGAGTCGAGACCGACCTCGTCGCCCTCACCGACATCTACAACCACTACGTCCGTGAGACGCCCATCACATTCGATATCGCTGTTCTCACTCCGGAGGAGCGCCGCCCTTGGCTGCTCTCCCACCCTGAAGACGGCCCGCACCGCCTGATGGTTGCCACCGCGAAGGACTCACAGCGGATTCTCGGGTACGCCACGAGCAGCGCGTTCCGGCCGAAACCGGCGTACGGCACCTCGGTGGAGGTGTCGGTGTACCTCGCCCCGGACTCCGGCGGCCGGGGCGTGGGCACACTGCTGTACCAAGCCCTCTTCGCGGCGCTCGCCACCGAGGACGTCCACCGTGCCTACGCCGGGATCGCCCTGCCGAACGAGGCGTCGACGCGGCTGCACGAGCGCTTCGGGTTCCGGTACGTCGGCACGTATCGGGAGGTCGGACGGAAGTTCGGGCGGTACTGGGATGTGGCCTGGTACGAGAAGGGGCTCTGAAGGCCGCGGGCCGGGTGCGGGGCTACTGCTCGGCGGTCGGCGGCTCGCTGGTCGGCGGCTCGCTGGGCGGCGGCTCGGTGGGCAGGGACTCCCGCATCGCCTTCGCGGTGGCGGCGGGGTCGTAGCCCTCGGGTACCCCTTCGACCAGGATGATGTCGCCCGTGATGTGCCGTGTCCGCAGCGGGGCGATCTCCTGGTACGCGGCCGAGTCCCACCAGTCCCGCGCCTCGGCGATCCCGGGGAAGCCGATCACCACGACGGCTCCCGGCCAGCTCCCCTCCTTCACCTCGTGCTGGGCGACGTGCACGAGGAAGCGTCCGCCGTACGGCTCGAAGGTGGCGGGGATGCGTTCGATGTACTCGGCGATCTCCGGGTGCGGGGCGGCGTCCCTGAGGTGGGCGATGGCGTAGGCGGGCATGAGGTGGGGTCCTTCCGGTCGGCAGGGCTCCTGCGCACAGGCGGGCGGCGGGACTCGGACGAGCCTCGCCGCTCCGACACCGACGAGCCTGACAGGCGGACGGGCCGGGGTCGATGACCTCCGGGGTAAGGGACCACGTCGGCCGGCGCCCGTACGCCGGGGAGCCGCTCAGGCGTCCCGGCGCGGCGACAAGCCGTCTGATCCGGCCGCCCGAGCCGGCGCCGGCGGCTAACCGAACTGCACCGACCGCTTGGCCAGGCCCAGCCAGAAGCCGTCGATCACCGACCTCTGGGCATCCAGCTCGCCGGCGGCCTCGGCCGCGCCCATCGTGACGAAGAGGGGGGCGAAGTGCTCCGTGCGGGGGTGGGCCAGCTGGCCGGCCGGGGACTTGTGCAGGAAGTCGAGAAGGGAGTCCCAGTCGCGGGATTCGAGGGCCCGGTGACCCCAGTCGTCGAACTCGGCGGACCAGGCGGGGGTGCCGGCCTGGCGGAGGGCGGCGAGGTTGTGGGTGAAGAAGCCGGAGCCGATGATCAGCACGCCCTCGTCGCGGAGGGGGGCGAGCTTGCGGCCGATGTCCATCAGCTTCACCGGGTCGAGGGTCGGCATGGAGATCTGCAGGACAGGGATGTCGGCGTCCGGGTACATCTCCACGAGGGGGACGTACGCGCCGTGGTCCAGGCCCCGGTCGGGGATGTCCTGGACGGGGATGCCGGGGGCCTGGAGCAGCTTGCGGACCGAGGCGGCCAGCTCGGGGGCGCCCGGGGCGCCGTACTGGACCTTGTAGTAGTGCTCGGGGAAGCCCCAGAAGTCGTAGACCAGGGGGATGGTGGTGACCGCGCCGAGGGCGAGGGGTGCCTCCTCCCAGTGGGCGGAGATCATGAGCACGGCCTTGGGGCGGGGCAGGGTCGCGGACCAGGCGGCGAGTTCGCCGGGCCAGATCGGGTCGTCGGCGAGCGGCGGGGCCCCGTGGCTCAGGTACAGGGCGGGCATGCGCTCGACGGGGGCGGCGGACATAGGGGTGACTCCCTCAACACACGCGACGCACCACGACACGCGCGCCTCGGCGGGCCCGGTGGTCGCTTCTGTCTCCTTGGATTCGCCTGGCTCACCAGGCGCTTGAGACTCCTCCCAACTCCCCAGTAGTTGAAGTCTCAATATTTCTGGTTTCACCTTACATCTCTATAGTTCAAAATTCAAGAAGGGGCCTCGTACAGTGGGGGTATGAAGACCGCATCCACTGAGGAAGAACCCCGCTGGCTCACCGCCGAGGAGCGGCGCACCTGGCTGGCCTATGTGCACGCCACGACCCTGCTGGAGGACCACCTCGACCGCCAGCTGCAGCGTGACGCGGGCATGCCGCACCTTTACTACCACCTGCTCGTCGTACTGTCCGAGGCTCCGCAGCGACGGCTGCGGATGACCGAGCTGGCGATGCAGACGAAGATCACGCGGTCGCGGCTGTCGCACGCCGTGGCCCGGCTGGAGAAGAACGGGTGGGTGCGGCGTGAGGACTGCCCGTCGGACAAGCGGGGCCAGTTCACGGTACTGACGGACGGCGGCCAGGAGATGCTCGGTCAGAGCGCGCCCGGGCATGTGGGCGCGGTGCGGCAGGCGCTGTTCAACCGCCTGACGGACGAGCAGGTGAAGGCGCTCGGCGAGATCATGGGGATCGTCGCGGAGGGGCTGCAGCCGAGCGAGGCGGGGGCGGACTTGCCGTGGCTGCGATAGCGCTCCGCTGGGTTTAGCGGTGGGGCGTTGCCGCGTCCGTGGGGGGTGATCCGGGGGTTTCTGGGGCGTCTGGGGGCGTGGGGGTGTTGAGGGCTGAGGGGTCCGTGAGGTCGTGGGGACTGAGGGGTCCGTGAGGTCCTGGGGGCTGAGGGGTCCGTGAGGTCGTGGGGACTGAGGGTCTGTGGGGTCGTAGGGACTGAGGGTCTGTGGGGTCGTAGGGGGCCTGGGTCGTAGGGGTCGCGGGATGTCTGGGGTGCCTGAGGGGGTCCGCGGGTTCGTGAGTTCGTGAGTTCGTGAGTTCGTGAGTTCGTGGGACCGGGAGATCTGCAGGCTCTCTGGGCCGTGAGGTTGCGAGGCTATGAGGTCCACAGGGCCTCGGGTCCGTGGGGCGCGGGTTCGTGGGGCCGCGGGGCGATGAGGTCCACACGTGCCGTGGAGCTGTGGGTCCGCCGCGCCTCGGTAGCCGGCGCACAAGGTCCCCCTGGACTGCGGGAGCAGGAGCAGGAGCGGGAGCGTGGGAGGGGCGGGGCAGGGGAATCGCCCCTGCCCCGCCCCTCGCTTTCCGTCAGTCCGGCCCCGTTGTCAGTGGGCGATCACCGGGACCTTCAGCTCATCCGTCGCGTCCTCGTCCGATCCCGCCGTCGCCGTCATGTCGGGCTTGCCCGTCGTGACGAAGGTGAAGGCGATGGCGGCGGAGACCACCAGGATGCCCACGGCGAACCAGATGGCGTTGGTGTAGCCGTTGACCATGCCCTGCAGCTGGACCAGCTGGGCGGCCGGCTTCGAGGTGGCCGAGCCGATGTGGTCCGCGACGTAGGACGTGGTCGCGGAGGCGGCGATGGTGTTCAGCAGCGCGGTACCGATGGCGCCGCCGACCTGCTGCGAGGTGTTGACCATGGCGGAGGCCACACCCGCGTCACGCGGTTCGACCCCGTACGTCGCCAGGGACATCGCCGGCATGAACGCCGTACCCATACCGAGGCCGAGCAGCAGCTGGGCCGGCAGGAGCAGACCGGCGTAGGAGGAGTCGACCTCCATCTGGGTCAGCAGGAGCATGCCGAGGCCGGCGACCAGGAAGCCGGGGGCCATCAGCAGGCGCGGCGCGACCCGGGTCATGAGGCGGGTGCCGATCTGGGTCGAGCCGGTGATCATGCCCACGATCATGGGCAGGAAGGCGAAACCGGTCTTGACCGGCGAGTACCCCTTCACGATCTGCAGGTAGTAGGTCAGGAAGAGGAAGAGGCCGAACATCGCGATGATCGCGAGGCCGAGGGAGAGGTAGACACCGCCACGGTTGCGCTCGGTGATGACGCGCAGCGGCAGCAGCGGGGCCTTGACCCTGGACTCGACGAACACGAAGGCCGCGAGGAGCACCGCCGAGGCGACGAACAGCGTGATCGTCATGGTGTCGCCCCAGCCCTCGGACTCGGCCCGCGTGAAGCCGTAGACCAGGGAGACCAGGCCCAGGGTGGACAGGACCACGCCGGGGATGTCGAGCGGGGAGCGGTTGCGGCCGCCCGCGGGCTCACGGATGACGAAGTACGCGCCGGCCGCCGCGATCACCGCGAACGGGATGTTGACGAAGAACGTCCAGCGCCAGTCCAGGTACTCGGTGAGGAAGCCGCCGAGGATCAGGCCCACGGCGCCACCACCACCGGCGATCGCGCCGTAGATGCCGAACGCCTTGGCGCGCTCCTTGGCGTCGGTGAACATCACGGCGAGGAGGGAGAGCGCCGCGGGCGCGAGCAGCGCGCCGAAGGCGCCCTGGAGCGCGCGGGCGCCCAGCATCATCGCCTCACCGGTGGCCGCGCCACCCAGCGCGGAGGCGCCGGCGAAGCCGATGAGACCGGTGACGAAGGTGCGCTTGCGGCCCCACAGATCGGAGATACGGCCGCCGAAGAGGAGCAGGCCGCCGAAGGCCAGGGCGTAGGCGGTGATGACCCACTGACGATTGCCGTCGGATATCCCCAGGTCCTGCTGGGCGGACGGGAGGGCGATGTTCACGATGGTCGCGTCGAGCACGACCATCAGCTGGGCGAGGGCGATGAAGACGAGCGCTTTCCAGCGGCTGGCGTGCGCGTCGTTCTGCTGCTTCTGCAGATCGGCGGCCGATCCGGATGATCCGGGGGCGCTGCGGACTGTTTCTGACATGGGGGTACCCACTTCGGGACTTCGTGACGGAAAGATCGGTATCGGGTGACGGAAAAGGGCGTCGAGGAGGGCGGCTTGTCGTCGTCGACAGCCTCGGGGTCGGTCGGGTCAGCGGGTCAGGACGGGCAGGGCCTCCGTAGGTCCTCCACGGTCACCGGGGCGCCGGGCAGTTCGGAGGGGGCCGGGGCGCGCAGGCCGTCCAGGAACAGTTGCAGATGGCGGTGGAGGAACCGGTCGACGCCCGCGCACTGGGTGCCGGCCGGGGGCCTGCTGAGCTGGCTGACGGCGATCATCAGGTCGCCGACGCCCACGTCGGTACGGAGCTGACCGGCGTCCCGGGCCCGCTTCATGATCCCTTCGACCTGCTCCTCCAGCCGCTCGCGCGCCGCCTCCAGGTCGGGGTGGTTCCTGTCGAACGCGTTCTGGATCATGGGGCAGAGCGCACTGATCCGTTCGTCGGCCGAGATGTGCACGAAGCGCGAGAGCGCCTCGAACGCGTCACCGGTCTCGGTGAGCGCGGCCTCGGCCGCGAGGGCCGTACGGTCCATGACGGAGCAGACGACCTCACGGACCAGCGCGTCGCGGTCCGGGAAGTTGCGGTACAGCGTGGCGTTGCCGACGCCGGCTCGGCGGGCGACCTCGTCGAGCGGCACATCGGGGCCGAACTCCACGAACATCTCCCGGGCGGCGCCGACGATCCGCTCCCGGTTGCGCAGGGCGTCGGCCCGGGGGCGGGACACCTTGCGACGTACGGCGGTGGCGGTCTCCACGGCGTACTCCTCTGCTGCTGATCCGGTGGTGTGGGGGGCGCCCGGTGGCTATCCGGGGATGGAGTCCCCGTTTCGCTCGGACACAAGGCTAAACGGGGAGACGGTCCCCGGTTATTTCCCCTCACCGAAGACTTTCCTTGTGACCTGGGTCACATATGGATCGGGTGCGGATCGTGTGGACCGCACTCCACCAGCGCGGATCAACGGCCGCGCATCCGCCGCTCCGATGCCCACGTTCGGCCCTTCCAGCGCGCGCCCGTGCACCCCTCGTCCCAGGGTGATCGAAAGAGGACAGCCTCGTCACGGACGGCTGCCGTGGAGCGAAGGGCGCGTGGATGCAGCAGCCGTTCCGCAGAAACGGGATATCCGCGCGCCGGACTCGTCCCCACCGGGCCCACCGGCCGCGTTCGCACCGGATACGTCCGCGCCGGGTCGTCGCGCTCGCCTCCGTCACCGCCCTCACGCTCGCGGTCACCACCTCCGCCGGCACCGGGCAGCTGGTGGCGAAGGGGACGACGAGGGCCGCGGGGGCCACGGCCCTGGTGCGCGGCTCGGCGCTCGGCCCCTGCATGATCCGCGGCCCGCTCGGCACCCAGATGTCCGAGGGCATCCCCACCCCGCCCGGTTACGCCCGCTCCACCGGCACGGTCCGCGCGCTCAACCTGATGATCGACTTCTCCGACGCGCCCGGCGAGGGCAGTGCGATGGACCGCTTCGCGGAGTTCGCCCCGCAGACCCAGAAGTGGTTCAGGACCAGCAGTTACGGCCGTATCGACTACCGACCCGAGGCACCGCTCACCGAGTGGCTGCGGATGCCGAAGTCCTTCCGCTCGTACGGCATAGAGCGCGGCGCCCCCTTCGACCCCGGCTACCGCCGGCTGGTCCAGGACATGGTGCGGGCCGCCGATCCACTCGTGGATTTCCGGTCGTACGACCTGGTCAACGTCCTCGTCACCCCGAACGCGGGCCCCTCCGCCCTCGACACGGTCCTGTCCGTGACCTTCGCCGGCAACCGCGAGGCGCCGATCGCGGACGGCGTGCCGGTCGCCAACGCGTCGTTCGTCTACAGCCGTCAGGACGACGGCTCGGGTTCGTACGGGGAGACCGGGTACCGGGTGCTGCCCCACGAGAACGGCCATGTCTTCGGGCTGCCCGACCTCTACACCCACGAGGGCGGGGGCGCGGTCGGGCACTGGGACATCATGAGCGAGGACTGGGGCGTCGACAACGATCTGCTGGGCTGGCACAAGTGGAAGCTCGGGTGGCTCGACGAGACGCAGGTCGGCTGTGCGGCGCCGGCCGGAGCGGCCGAGTACACGCTGACCCCGCTCGCCACCCCCGGCGGCGCGAAGCTGGTCGTCGTCCCGCTCAGCTCCCGGGCGGCGTACGTGGCGGAGCTGCGGACACGGGCGGGCAACGACGCGGCGGTGTGCCGGCCGGGGGTGCTCGTGTACCGGGTCGACGCGACGGTCGACACCGGGAACGGGCCCATCAAGGTGCACGACGCCCGCCGGGACAGCGGGGGGTGCACCCGCAGTCCCAACGTCCACGCCGAGCTGTCCGACGCGCCGCTCGTCCCCGGTGAGACGTTCAGGGACACGCGGGCGGGGGTGGAGATCGCCGTGGTGGGGGTGGATGCCGGGGGGAGCCACCGGGTGGTGGTCCGACGGCGGCGAGGGGGCGGGAACGGGTAGGGGGAGGGGGGAGGCTGTCCGAGGTGCGTGGTCGGGCGCGGGTCCGGTGGGGCTTCTCGCGCAGGTCCCCGCGCCCCTGAAAAGCAGGGGCTACGCCCCATGCTTCTCAGCCCCGCAGGGGCTTGGCCTTCAGGGGCGCGGGGGCCTGGCCTCTCAAGGGCGCGGGGACCTGCGCGAGACCCCGCCGGGCCCGCGGCCGCCGAAGGACAGGCGCCCCCGAGCCGGCAGGCGCCCGGCGCGGCGGCGTGGCCGGGGCGCATTACCGTGAGCGCATGCTCCCGAACGTCCCCGGCGCGGCCACCACCACCCCCGCCACCGCCCCCGTGCCCGCCGAAGCCGTCGCACCCCTGATGCGGGGCATGGCCGTGCTGCGCCGGCTCACCGAGGCGGACGGGGCGCTGAGTCCGAGTGCGCTGGAGAAGGCCACCGGGCTCGCGCGCTCCACGGTGGACCGCATCACGGCGACGCTGGCCCGCATGGGCTACGTACGACTGGACGGCCGCGACGTGGTCCTCGCCCCCCGCCTGATGGAGCTGGGCAACGCCTATCTGGCCGCCCTGCGTCTCCCCCGCCTCCTCGACGCCCACGCCGACGCTCTCGCCGACGAACTGGACGAGTCGGTGTCCCTCGCCGTCCGCGACCGGGACGGCGTCCGCTTCATCCACCAGGCGACCCGCCGCCGCGCGATGTCCCTCAGCTTCCGCATCGGCGACCTCCTCCCCGCCGAACGCACCGCACCCGGACCGCTGTTCGCCACCGAGTGGGAGCCGGCCGACTGGGCCCGGTGGCGGATCCGTCGCACGGCCGACCCGGAGGGCCACGGCTTCCCGGCGGTGCCTCCGCGGGGCGGGGCGTACGACGACTTCGAGGACCGTACGGCACGGGCGGGCGCCCAAGGGTGGGCGCTGGACGACCAGTTGATCGAACCGGGGCTGGTCGCGGTGTCCGTGCCCGTGCGGGATCCCCGTACGGGACGGATCGCGTGCGTGGCGAACGTCGTCAGCCACACCAGTCGGCACACGGCGGAGTCCCTGCGGTCGACGCTGCTGCCCCGGCTGCGGGCGGCCGTTGCCGCGATGGAACAGGAACTCCAGCGGGAGCGGGGGGAGTTGCGGAAGTCCTCCCCGTCGGCCACAGCGCCCCGGGGTGCCGCCCCGGCTCCGGGCGGCCCGCCCGCCCCCGCCGGTCTCGCCGCCTGGACGGGTGCCTCCAAGCAGGAACTGGGGCGGGAGTTCGTCGAATCGCTCGCCCGGGGGCTCACCGTGATCACCTCGTTCGGCGAGGGGCGCGCCGAACTGACCCTGACCGAGGTCGCCCGGACCACCGGGCTCGCCCGGGCGACGGCCCGGCGCGCGCTGATCACCCTCGAACACCTGGGGTACGTCGAGTCGTACGACCGCGTCTTCCGGCTCACCCCCCGCGTCCTGGGCCTGGGTTTCCCGCCCCTGTCGATGCTCCCCCTCCCCCGCATCGCCGCGCCGCACCTGGCCGAACTCTCCGCGCGCGTCCACGACTCGGCATCCCTCGCGATCCTCACCGAGGGCGGAGACGAGGTGCAGTACACGGCCCGGGTCGCCACGAGCCGCATCATGAGCGTCAACATCACCCTCGGCACACGGCTGCCGGCGTACGCGACCTCCCTGGGCCGCGTCATGCTCGCCGACCTGCTTCCGCAGGCCCCCCTGCCGGACCGTCCCGCCGCCCTGACCCCGCACACGGTCACCGGCCGGCGGGAACTGCTGACCGTCCTGGAGCGCGTACGGGACACCGGATACGCCCTCGTGGACGGGGAGTTGGAGGAGGGCCTGCGGTCCGTCGCCGTGCCGGTGCGGGAGCGGGGCGGGCGGGTCGTCGCCGCCGTGAACGTCGCCATGCACAGCAGCCGGCGTTCGGTGGAGGAGTGCGTGGAGGAGGTTCTGCCCGCGCTGCGGGACGCGGTGGGGCGGATCGAGGGCGAGCTGGCGGTGGCGGGGATGTTCCGCCGCGTGCCGGAGGTCTGACGGCTCCGCGCCGCGAACACCGTACGCTGTGCGCGTCGCCGTACGCAGCAGAGGAGGGGCTCTCCCATGGCACCCGAGAAGCCGGCCAGGAAGCAGGAGGGGTTCCAGTCCGTGTGGACCCGGCCCCGGACCGGGCGGGAGCAGCCCGTGCTGAGCCGGGAGCACATCGTGGCCGAGGCGCTGCGCCTGCTCGACGAGGAGGGGATCGACGCGCTGAGCATGCGCAAGCTCGGCGGCCGGCTGGGCGCCGGCGCGACCTCGCTCTACCGCCATGTGGCCAACAAGGACGAACTGCTGGAGCTGGCCGTCGACGAGATCTACGGCGAGATCGAGGTCCAGGCCGCCCCCGTCCCGGCGAACTGGCGTACCGACACGGCCAGTTGCGCGCACAGCCTGCGCGCCACGATCCTGCGCCACCCGTGGCTGGCGTCGGTGCTCGGCGAGCTGGGCATGTCCTACCTCGGCCCGAACTGGATGCGGATCTCCGAGGCCATGCTGAAGCTGCTCACCACCGCCGGGTTCCCGGCCGACGAGGCCGACCGGGCGCTCTCGACACTCGTCGCGTACGTCATCGGCACGGCCACCAGCGAGGCCGCCTGGCTCAACGTCCTCGCCCGCAGCGGCGAGGACGAACGGACCATGGTCGAACGACTGTGGCCGGCCGCCGAACAGGCCGCCCAGGACTTCCCCCTGCTGCGCGAGGGCTATGCCGAACAGCGGGGCGCGGACCCGCGGGAAGCCCGGGAGGAAGGGTTCCGGTACGGGCTCGACCGGGTGCTGGACGGGCTGGAGACCCGGCTGAAGTGAGCCGGCCGGCCCGCGCGCCCGAGGAGCCCAGCTGCAACTCCCCCTGTGTTCCTACCCGTTGACGCCCGTGTATCGGCTCAGGCTCCGGTTCCACAGCAACCTGGACAGGACGAACGCGGTGAGGCCGATGACCGCCCGATGCCGGTCCACCGGCAGGTCCAGCTCGCCTTCTTCCCGGTCAACGCCATCGGCGACCTGGTTGTCGCGGCCGGGCTGTCCGTCGCCGAACACCTGCCCGCGCCGGCCGGCCGAGGCTGCCCCCGCCAGTACCCAGCCGTCGTCTACCCCCTGCTCGCCACCCTGATGACCGTCACCGGCTCCAAACGCTCCGCCGTCGGCACTCTCGACAGCAAACAGTGGCGTGCCGTCCGCGCCTCCGTAGGACAAAACGCCGGACGCACCGCAGCCGCCCTGCTGTCGCTCACTGCGCCGAGCCGCTTCCAGTACCAGTACGCGGAGCTGAAGCTCCTGGCCCCCAGCATCGAGCTGCTCCAAGACCTCTTCGAGCGGCATGCCGTGCAACAGGCCCTGAGCCAGGGCCTGTTCCCGGAGGATGCCGCGCACAACCGGGTGAGGCCCGCGCGTCGGCAGCCCCTCGTCGGCGACGCCACCGTCCCCAAAGCGCCCGCCAAGCGGGTCGGAAGCGAGCGTAGTGCCGCAGAGAAGATCAGCTGGCGGCTCGTCGCCTGACCCATCTCCCTGAACGGCTCTGGCGAATGTCCGGCGAGCGTCACTCGCTGTCAGCGAGGTGGCTGGGACGGGGGGAGGGAGTCAGGGGTGGCGCGCTCGGCCTTGGCTGCGTCGGCGAGGGCCGCGGCCGCGGCTTCCGCCGCCTGCGCTGTGTCGTCGGCGGCCTGGGCGGCCATGTCGTCCGGGGGTTTCTGGCGGGTGGCCGGAGACTGGGGCAGCGCCTCGGTGAAGGCACGGGACACGCCCTGGAGTGCGGCAGTGACCTCACTGGGGATCACCCAGAAGGTGCTGCCCTGGCCCTGTGCGAGTTGGGGCAGCATCTGTAGGTACTGCCAGGCGAGCAGCTTGGGGTCGGGGTCGTTGCGGTGCACGGCCTGGAACACCTCGTCGATCGCCCGGGACTGGCCCTCGGCCTGGAGGATCGCGGCGGTGCGGTTGCCCTCCGCGCGCAGGACGGCGCCCTGCTTGTCGCCTTCCGCGGTGAGGATCTGCGACTGGCGTTGCCCCTCGGCTCCTAGGATCGCGGCCCGTTTGTCCCGCTCGGCCCGCATCTGCTTCTGCATCGCGTCCTTGATGGACTGCGGAGGGTCGATCGCCTTGATCTCCACCCGGTTGACCCGCAGCCCCCACTTCCCTGTGGCCTCGTCCAGCACTCCACGGAGCTGGCTGTTGATGGTGTCCCGTGAGGTGAGCGTCTTTTCCAGGTCCATGGAGCCCACCACGTTGCGCAAGGTGGTGACGGTGAGCTGCTCGACCGCCTGAAGGAAGTTCGCGATCTCGTAGAACGCCGCTCGCGGATCGGTGACCTGGAAGTAGAGGACGGTGTCGATTTCGACGACCAGATTGTCCTCGGTGATGACCGGTTGCGGTTTGAAGGAGACGACCTGTTCCCGCAGGTCGATCACCGGATGGACGCGGTCGATGTAGGGGATCACGAGATTGAGGCCGGGATTGAGGGTCCGGTGGTAACGGCCGAGTCGCTCGACATTACGAGCGCGGGCCTGGGGAACGATACGGACCGCCCGCACCACGGTGAAAACCGCGAACAGCGCGATGATCAATCCGGCAATCAGGAACGCCGAGGTTTCCATGGTCCTCAGTCCCGGGGATAGACGATTGCGGTGGCGCCATTGATCTCTATGACGTCGACGGTCTTTCCAGCAGGAATCACCAGCGTCTCGTCGTAGGAGCGGGCCGTCCACTCGTCACCGTCGATACGAACCCTGCCGCCCAGACCCGTCACCTCCGAGACGACATAGGCGCCCCTGCCGACCAGGGCGTCCACACCGAACCGCGCCACTTGCGGCTGGACCACGTGACGCAGCGCCATGGGGCGCACGAACAGCAAGGTGACGGCAGCGACGACAGTGAACACCACAAACTGGTACGGCAGCGGCAGGCCGACCGCAGCGGAACCCGCCGTGACCAACGCGGCCGCACTCAACATTCCGAGCGCAGCGGTCAGGGTGAAGATCTCTGCCACGGCCAACGCGGCTGCGATGATCAACCAGATCAGCCATAGATCCATTACGCACCCCTTTTGACCGGTTCGGGTACGGAAAACCCCTTTGTGTCATCTTTACCCATGCAGCAGAGATCACTCCCCCATCGCAGAGGTCCCTGGGAGCCGACCGGCGGCCGACCACCTCCCGAAAACCTCGCCGCCCGGCGCGGAAATCGGCTGGCCGCCGAATTGGCGGCGGACACGCGGCGGCGGGCACCAGCGACGCACCCCCTGCACACACGACAGCCTTCACCGACCCCTTGCCGACGACCCACAAAGGGTGTTGCACCGCTGCGGCGGCTTCGAGTTTCTGGATCACGGCGGCTCGAGGGTCGCCACGCACTCCACAGGACACACCACCGGGAACATGTCGCAGGGTTTCCAGCCCAGTCGCAGGGCGAACCGACACGACCGTCATCAATCGGGCCTACCCGGCACCTTCCGCCCGCGCCCTGTCCCCGCCTCGCCCCTCAAGGGCTTCCCGCCCTCTTCAACCCTGGCGGACGTCGCGTACTCCGCGCGAGACGGAATGAGCACGCCCCTGCGACCACAACCGCTGCCAGCACCCAGCAATAGATGTCCGATGAACGGATCCCACCCTCCGCATAACGGTCCGATCTCGCTCGCTGGCACTTTCGACGGTGGCCGCCGGTTACGTGATTCACGTCACTAAAGAATAGGCAAAGGCCGTGGTAGAACTACGCAACTCCGCAGGTGGCACGATTCATCGCCCCAACACGGAGCGATCGGCATGCACCTGGCCGTACCCGGGTGCTCACGGCCGGCATCCGCGAATCGAGTGCCCGGTGTCACCGATCGGACAACGGCGTTCGTTCAGAGACCGCACACCAGCCGGCGGTATCCCCCTGCATCCCGGTCCCGCACCATCGAGGTAGCCACTGTGTCACTCGACTCCATGACCGACTCCGTCGACGAAGCCGTCAGCGAGTTCTTCGAACCCATAGCCACGTGGCTGGGGAAGGTCGTCTTCTACGCCGTTCCGGTCGGCGGAACAGACCTTCCTCTCATCGTCGCCTGGCTCGTCGTCGCCGGTCTGGTCTTCACCGGCTGGTTCGGGGGCGTACAGCTCCGCAAGTTCAGACTCGCCGTCAATGTGGTGCGCGGGAAGTACGACGAGAAGGGGTCGTCCGGCGAGGTCAACCACTTCCAGGCCCTGACAGCCGCCGTCTCCGGCACAGTCGGCCTCGGGAACATCGCCGGTGTGGCCGTCGCCCTCTCCATCGGCGGCCCCGGCGCGACGTTCTGGATGATTCTTTGCGGCCTGCTCGGCATGGCCACCAAGTTCGTCGAGGTCACCCTCGGCGTGAAGTACCGCGAGGTGCACGCCGACGGCACGGTCTCCGGCGGCCCGATGCACTACCTGCCCAAGGGCCTCGCCGACCGCTTCGGCGCGAACGGCAAGAAGCTCGGCAAGGTCCTCGCGGTTCTCGCCTCATTCATGATCCTTTTCTTCGGCCTCTTCGGCGGGAACCTCTTCCAGGTCAACCAGTCCTACGCGCAGCTGGTCTCCGTCACCGGCGGCGCGGACGGCCCCATGGGCTCCTCCGCGGGCGCGCTGTTCTTCGGCATCCTCATCGCCGCACTCGTCGGCATCGTGCTGCTCGGCGGCATCCGCTCCATCGCCAACGTCACCAGCAAGCTCGTCCCCGCCATGGCAGGCATCTACATCGCGGCGTGCCTGATCGTCATTCTGGTGCACGTCACCGCCATCCCGGCCGCCATCGGCACGATCATCGAGGGCGCCTTCAACCCGCAAGGCGTCGCCGGCGGCGTGCTCGGCGCACTGATCATTGGCTTCAAGCGGGCCGCGTTCTCCAACGAGGCGGGTCTGGGCTCCGCGCCGATCGCCCATTCCGCGGTGAAGACCAAGCACCCCGCCAGCGAGGGCCTGGTCGCCCTGCTGGAGCCGTTCATCGACACCGTCGTCATCTGCACGATGACCGCGCTGACCATCGTCATCGCCGACCCGGCCAGCTGGGCCGAAGCCCGCAAGGACCCCGATTCCATCGGCGGCGTCACGATCACCTCCGATGCCTTCGAGACGGTCCTGCCCTGGTTCCCGTACATCCTCACCGTCGCGGTGATGCTGTTCGCCATCTCCACCGTGCTGACCTGGGGCTACTACGGCCTCAAGGCGTGGACCTACCTCTTCGGGCGCAGCAGGGTCAGCGAGCTGACGTACAAGGTCGTCTACACCCTGTTCGCCATCACCGGTTCGCTGCTGACGCTGCAGACCCTCATCGACATGGCCGACGCGGTGCTCTTCATGCTCGCCGTCATCAACATCATCGGCCTCTACCTCCTCGCCCCCGTCGTCAAGCGCGAGCTCAGCTCCTTCCTGGAGTTCGTCCGCGCCCGCGACGCCGGTGAGATCACCGACGGCGACGAAGACCCGGAGTCGGTGAAGACCACCGTCTGACCGCCCCGCGGCCCGGCTCCCGAGCGAAGCGAGATGGGGTCCCCCCGGCCGAAGGCTGGGGGAAGGGTCCGTGCACACCTCGCGCCTTGGTGTGTACGGACCCGCTCGTTGTGCGTTGCGGCCGCTGCATCGTGTATGCGGCAGGTGAAAGAGCACCTGAGGTGATCAGGTGCCCGCAAAAGACGAGACCAGGCCGGGCCACGCCTGTGTTCGGCTTTGGCCGCGTGCCCCTGGTGCGGGCATGAGCGCGGGTACTCAGGACGACACCCGCACCTCGCGGACGTGGCGCAATGGTGGTCCTGCCCGTCAGACCGCGGCGATGCCCTCCATGCCGGACTCGGCGAAGGCGGGCAGGCCCTCGGCCGTCGTGACCTTGGTGAGGGAGCCGTTCGCCTCGACGCGGAAGCCGTCGACGGTACCGGAGACGGCGTTCTGGACGTAGACGAACTTCTCGTCCTCCGTCACGGCGAGATCGATCACGCCCTGCGAGTTGGCCGAGGGCGGGGTCGCGATGCCCACGTCGTTGGTCAGGGAGAGCCGGCCGTCCTTGTCCATGCGGTAGCCGGTGACGGTGGAGTTCCCGGTGTTGCCGCCGTAGAAGTAGTTACCGGCGCGCTCCAGCCAGCACAGGGTCTCCTGGCCGTTGGCCAGCGGCTCCTGAACGACCTTCAGCTTTCCGTCGCGCCTCACCTTGTACGTGGTGACCGTGGACTTCTCGGCCTCGGCGACCAGCATCCGCTTCCCCGCCTTGTCGAAGCTGATGGCGAAGGGGACGCCACCCGCCGATTTGTTGATGACCGGTTCGGCCACGGCCGGCAGGCCGTTCCGCCGCATGGGGAAGACCTCGACGGTGTTGTTGGACTTGGTGGTGACGACCAGGTTGCGGCCGTCCGGAGTGAACTCGACCTCGCCGGGTGAGCTGGAGAAGAGAGGGATGTCCTCGTTGTCCAGGCCCAGGGAACGATGTGACCCGGCCAGCGGCTTGAGCCCCCTGCCGGTGATCTTGAAGCCCTGGACGCTCCCCTCGCCGCCGGCGTTCATGACGTACGCGACGTTGCCGTACACCGCGACGCTGGCGGGGAACTCCCCACCGGAACCGACGACTTTCCGGTCTGTCAGCTTGCGCCCTTCGACGCGGAACGAGGTCACCGTGTTGCTGCCCGCGTTGACCGCCAGCAGCATGCCTGACGTGTCGTCGTAGACGAGGGAGCCCTGGGAGGCGAGCGAGTCGGTGGGGGCATCGACCTGATCGCCGCCCTTGCCGCCGGTCGCGTAGGCCCCCGAGGGACTGAGCTTGCCGTCGTCACCCCGCGCGAACACATGGATGGTGTTGCCGTCCAGCTCGTTGCCCTGGACGAAGACCGCGTGGTCGGCCCCGGCAGGGCTCTCGGAGTACTGACTGGCCGAGGCCAGGGACACGGCCACGGTGGCCGCCCCGGCGACGGCCAGGGCCCCGCCACCGATCATGATCCGCCTTGTCCTGGACTTCGCCCGGTGACCGCCGCGCGTCCCGGCAGGCTGGCCTGTGCGGTGGTGACGACTACTCTGCATGTGCGCTCCCGTTCCTCTGGGGCTGCTCCGTCTGTGCGCCCTTGATCCGCGACTGCGGACAGCAACAGCGTGGCCAAAGGGAACAGCGGGACGACGCGGAACGGCGGTCGCGTCAGACTCTCGTAAGGACGCCTCTCGAACGATTTCGCCTTGCCAGTCCACCGGCATCGTCGAGGTCACCGACGCCTTCCCTCTCGAACCGGGTGTGTGCATTGATGAGGACGCGCCGGTCGTCACAGGAGAACTCGTCCGGCACCCGCGTGTGGGAGATGTGCTGTGGCGCCGGTCGAGGCTTGGTTCACGGGAAGCAGCCTGTGGCAGATGGCGTGGTCATGGACGCATGGTCGGGGTTTCCGCTTCGGGTGGTTGGTGTCGTGCCGGTGTCGGCTTGCGCCGCTTGGTGAGCCGGCCGGCCCTCCAGCGTCGCCGCAGCCAGTCGCCCGTCTCCCCGATCGCGACGAGGAACGCGGCCGAGGCGATGCACTGCGCGAGCGTGGCGGGCTGATCGAGCGCCTTGCCCACGAGCCAGAGGACGAGGGCGATCAGCGCCCACCAGACGGTGAGGGAAACCGCGAGGCGCCATACGCGCCGTCGGCTGATCACGGGGTGGCCTTACCGACTCGGCGTGGCGCGAGGGCTGCGTACGTGCAGCCCACTGCGGCCACGATGGCCGCGGTGGCCGTAGCCACCAGGGTGATCACGGGTGTTGCCTCGGCCAGGCGCGGGATCGTGTTGAGGGGCGCGGCGGCGTAGAGGGCGAGCAGGGCCAGGCCGCGCGGGCGCATGGGCGCGAGCCGGTGCCTCAGCCGGTGCGGTATCCGGCCGCCGGCCAGGGCCAGGCCAGCCGGGAGCAGCGTGAGGGAGAAGAAGACGAGGCCGATCCAATGCCAGATCATGCGTGAGGGAACTCCTGTGGTGAGCGGCGCTGACGAAGGCACGGGGCAGCTTCCTCCACGACGGCCTCGGCGTCGGCGGTCGGCTGTGTCCAGTTGGAGAGCGTTGGGCACGGGTGGGGCAGGCCGACAGACGTACGTCGACAGTGCGGGCATGGTCGCCAGGGCGATCCGGATGTGCCTGACAGGCGATCGATCACGGTCGGTGCTCGTCTCGGTGGACGAGGTGGGCGGTGAGCGCTCCGATGAGGAGGGCCCAGGCCACAGCTGCGGGTCCTGCCTGGTGCCAGCCCAGCAGGATCGTGGCCGCTGCTGTGGTCGCTCCGGCGGCTGCGGCGCGACGGTCGGCGGCAAACGCCCACTGCTCACGAGCGGTTCCTCGGTGCCGGAGTTCACCGAGTGCCGTTCTGACCAGCAGGGCGGCGATGACGATCGCGGGTGCCAGCAGCGAGGCGTCCGTGGCCATCAGCCGGACATCCCGTCAAGCACCCTGGTGACCTGTGAGCGGAATCGTGGGGCAGCGGCCATGACGGCACACCTCCGGGCAACGGCGACGGGCACAAGGCCCCTTCACGCCGACCAGACTTCCCGGCACACCCCCACGTCCCTTGACGCGTTCTTTGCACTCTATCCGCTGTCGACACCCCCGGACAGCCCTGCAAGCAACGGTGTGGACCGTGGCCCCGCAGACGCGCTCATCCCCGGTCGGTCCACCCGGCGACCATGCGCAACAGCCCGCCAGCGCCGGAGCGATCATGACAAGTGACGCCGGTCTTGGGCACGGCCGCCTCGCAACCTGGCTGTTCAGCTCGACGGTGCCGGGCCCGTATCCACCGCTGTGACGATCGTCGTGGTTCTGGGGGCTTGGTCTCAGGTGTCGACCGGAGAGGCCCCTGCACAGGACGGACCGCTGCGCTCCGGCTGGTCACTACGGCCGCCTCTGGCCGATCCAGGGCAAGGAGCGGCTATGCGGGCGGGCCGTCAGTGGCTGGCTGACAGTTCACCGCTGAGCTTGCCGTGGAGGTGGGCGCTGGGGGCGTTCAGGCCGGTGATCTCCACCCGCTTGCCGCGTTGGGCGTACTTCATCTCGATGGCGTCCAGGGCGGCGACGGAGGAAGCGTCCCAGACGTGGGCCGCGGACAGATCGATGACGACCTGGTCCGGGTCGGTGGCGTAGTTGAACTGGCCGACAAGATCGTTGGAGGAGGCGAAGAACAACTCGCCCGTCACCCGGTAGACGACCGTGCTGCCGTCCGGGTCGATGGCGGGGGTGACCTGGGCGAGGTGCGCGACGCGCTTGGCGAAGACGACCATGGCGGTGACCGAGCCGACGACGACGCCGATGGCGAGGTTGTGGGTGGCGACCACGCACGCGACGGTGACCACCATGACGGTGATCTCTCCGGTGGGCATCCGCCGAAGCGTCTTCGGGGCGATGGAGTGCCAGTCGAACGTCGCGAACGACACCATGACCATGACGGCGACCAGGGCGGCCATGGGGATGTCGGAGACAACAGGGCCGAAGACGACGCACAGAACCATCAGGAACGCGCCGGCCAGGAACGTCGACAGGCGGGTGCGGGCACCGGACACCTTCACGTTGATCATCGTCTGGCCGATCATGGCGCAGCCGCCCATGCCGCCGAAGAAGCCGGTGACGATGTTGGCGATGCCCTGTCCGATGGACTCGCGGGTCTTGGAGGAGTGGGTGTCGGTGATGTCGTCGACCAGCTTGGCCGTCATCAGCGACTCCATCAGGCCGACCAGCGCCATCGCGAAGGCGTACGGGGCGATCGTCGTGAGGGTGTCGAGGGTGAACGGCACGTCCGGCAGGCCGGGCACCGGCAGCGAGGAGGGCAGGTCGCCCTTGTCGCCGACGGTCGGCACGGCGATCCCAGCCGCCACCGTGATGACGGTCAGGATCACGATCGACACCAGCGGGGCCGGGATGACGGTGGTGACCTTCGGGAAGAACACCATCAGTGCCAGCCCTGCCGCGAGCAGCGGGTACACCAGCCATGGCACGTCCGTCATCTCCGGGACCTGCGCCATGAAGATCAGGATGGCGAGGGAGTTGACGAAGCCGACCATCACGCTGCGGGGGATGAACCTCATCAGCTTCGCCACCCCGAGCGCGCCGAGGATCACCTGGAACACGCCCGCCAGGATGACGGCGGCGACGAGGTATCCCAGACCGTGCTCGCGGTTCAGCGGTGCGATCACGAGGGCGACGGCGCCGGTCGCGGCGGAGATCATGGCCCGGCGCCCGCCGACGAACGCGATGGTGACGGCCATGGTGAAGGAGGCGAACAGGCCGATCGCGGGATCGACCCCGGCGATGATGGAGAAGGAGATCGCCTCGGGGATCAGCGCGAGCGCGACCACCAGGCCGGCCAGGACCTCGGTGCGCCAGACTTTCGGGTCACGCAGCCAGTCGGGCTTGAGACCGCGCAGCCGCGCGGCGGGAGACAGGACGGACGAAGACAAGGAAGCAGCTACCTGTCGTGCTCGGGCACGCCCCTGAAGTAGGGCGGGGCGGGCGAAAGACGGCGCGGAAGGCCAGTCGGCATCCCGCGATCGGCCCGCTGACGGGCTAGAAGTCGAGGACAGAGCCGAGGGGCACGACCGGGTGCGCTCGGGACTCTGGTCAGGGGCGAAGGGTCACGGCGGACAGGCGGCGGCGCCGAGCACCACGGACTCGCGCACGCGTCTCTCCTGCAGATTCGAAGTTCTTCGCCGGAGGCGGCATCGGCCCCGACACGGCAACGGCCGGGCTGGAGACCCGCACCGCAGGCAGAGAAAGGGCAGCGCTCAGGCCCGCCCTCACCGACGAGTACTCTACCCTAACGTTAGAGTAGAGATCGGCGGCTGGTCGGACGCAGTGCCGTCGGCACCGAGAAGGGCCAGGTCGGGGACGTGGACGGCAAGCACATGCAGATCGGTGAGGTCGCCGCGCGGACCGAGCTGTCCCTGCGCACCATCCGGCACTACGAGGAGACCGGCCTCGTCGCCCCGTCGGCGCGCTCACAGGGTGGCTTCCGCCTCTATACCGAGGCGGACGTCGCGCGCCTGATGGTCATCCGGCGCATGAAGCCGCTCGGCTTCACCCTCGACGAGATGCGCGCCCTGCTGGAAGCCACCGACCGCCTCGATTCCGGCGAGGACCTGTCGCCCGAGGAGCGCGAAGAACTGTTGGGCCGACTGCGCGGCTTCGAGGAGACCACGCAGCAGCGCGTGGCCGACCTGCGCACGCAACTGGCCCGTGCGGAAGAGTTCGCGGCCACGCTGCGCGAGCGCCTCGTGCAGACCGCCGCGCCGGCCCCGACCCCATAGCCGATCGGAACCGAGCGTGACGCGGCTCGATCACCCGCGACGCGCAAGCGCCATCTCGGGTCGCGGCCCCGACCCTAGGAGACCGTGGCCGAAATGCTGGTCGAGATGGGCTCGCAGGATGGACATGGCCCGTTCGGCGGACCACTGACCGACCAGACCACCGTTACCCAGACCGTGGCCGGGTACCGGAAGCCGGACCGCCTCTCAACCTCACCCGCGTCCAGCGGGCCGTCGCGCCGTCGCGCCGTCGCGCCGAGATTGGAAAGCACATGGAACCGCTGAAGGGCCAGGTCCGCATCAGCCATCGCCGATGGCTCAGCCGCTCCGGCCGCTCCGGCCGCTCCGGGGCGACGCGCATCTAGAGATCATAGGATGAGCCTCACAATCCGGACCCGGGCGCTCTTCAAGGCTGCCTCCGCACGCGAGCACAGGGAACACCGCTGACAGAATGGGGACAGCCATGGGCGCGCCACGCCTGAGCAGCACACCGTTGCCGGGAATCGGTGTCCGCTACGACCTGACGACGCGGGAGAACCGCCGTCTGTCCGTGGTGGCCCACCGCGACGGGCCGCGCACGATCAGCGCGTACCGGGAGGACGACCCCGACGCGTGCGCCCTGTCCGTACGGCTGACCGCCGAGGAGGCGGCCACCCTCATCGACGCGCTGATGCCCGCCCACCACAACCCGAACCTGCTGTCCACCACCGGCCTGGGGCTGGTGGCCGAGCGCATCGAACTGACGGCCACATCGCGCTGGAACGGGCGTCTGCTGGGCGAGACCCGGATGCGCACCGAGACCGGCGCATCGATCGTGGCCGTGCTGCGCCGGGCCGAGGCCATTCCCTCCCCCACGCCCGGCTTCCGGCTCGCCGGCGGTGACACGCTCATCGTCATCGGTACCCGCGAAGGCGTGGAGACGGCCGCCGCGATACTCGGGCGGGAGTGACCGTCATGCACTCCTCCGCCGTCTTCCTGATCGAGTTCGGCTGCATCATCCTGGCCCTCGGGCTGCTCGGCCGGTTCGCCGGACGCTTCCGGTTCTCCCCGATTCCGCTGTACCTGCTGGCCGGACTCGCCTTCGGCAACGGTGGGCTGCTGCCGCTCGGATCCAGCGAAGAATTCGTGGCCATCGGCGCCGAGATCGGCGTCATCCTGTTGCTGCTCATGCTGGGCCTGGAGTACACCGCCAGCGACCTGGTCTCCAACCTCAAGACCCACTACCCCGCCGGTCTCGTCGACGCCCTGCTCAACGCCCTGCCCGGTGCAGCGCTCGCTCTGCTGTTGGGCTGGGGCCCGGTCGCCGCCGTCGTCCTGGCCGGCGTCACGTGGGTCTCCTCTTCCGGCGTCATCGCCAAGGTCCTCGGCGATCTGGGCCGCCTGGGCAACCGCGAAACCCCGACCGTCCTGAGCATCCTCGTCCTCGAAGACCTCTCCATGGCTGTCTACCTGCCCGTCCTCACCGCCCTGCTGGCCGGGACCGGCCTGGCCGCAGGCAGCATCACTCTCTCCATCGCCCTCGGCGCGGCCGCCCTCGTCCTGGTCCTCGCGGTCCGCTACGGCCGCCACATCTCCCGCTTCGTCTCCAGCGACGACCCCGAGAAGCTCCTCCTCGTGGTCCTGGGCCTGACCCTCCTGATCGCCGGACTCGCCCAGCAACTGAACGTGTCCGCCGCCGTGGGCGCCTTCCTCGTCGGCATCGCCCTGTCGGGCGAGGTCGCCGACGGCGCCCACAGCCTCCTGGCCCCGTTGCGGGACCTGTTCGCCGCGGTGTTCTTCGTCTTCTTCGGCCTGAACACCGACCCCGCCAGCATCCCACCCGTCCTGCTGCCCGCCCTCGCCCTGGCCGCCGTCACCGCCTGCACGAAGATCGCCACCGGCTACTGGGCCGCCAAGCGGGCCGGCATCGCCGCCAAGGGCCGCTGGCGAGCAGGCGGCGCCCTCGTCGCGCGCGGCGAGTTCTCCATCGTGATCGCCGGACTCGCCGTCGCCTCCGGCATCGAACCGTCCCTCGGCCCGCTGGCCACCGCCTACGTCCTGATCCTCGTCCTGCTCGGCCCCCTCACCGCCCGCTACACCGAACCACTGGCCACCCGCCTGCTCGGACATCGCCGTCCACCGGCCGCCCCCGAGCCTGGCGACACCACACCACCGCCAGCGGACGCGTACGAGACCATCAGCGATCAGGACGCCGTCGGCCACGCGTGACCGATCCAGCGCGGGGCGGCTTCGGTCCAGCGCCAGGCGAGCTGCCGTCTCGCGACAAAGTCCTCGGCCACCACGGGTGTAGTGCCAGGAGGGCTCCGCGTGCGGCTACGGCCCGTCGCTGGGCGGGGAAGGCGTGACGTGTTGCTCCTCCACCGTGCCGTGAGTTGTCCACCAAATCAGGGTCAGGACGCCGACGGCACACACAACGCCAATGACCAGCACGACCGGTGGGCGTTGCCGCGATCTGATCAGGCGCAGGCAGAGCCAGCCGGCGCATGCCACCATGAAGAAGATGATCAACGGGGTGAGCCCGCCACGCTTGTAGGTGATCAACAGCACGTCATGATCGGCGGTCAACAACAGGAGCGTCGCGCAGACCGCGCCGATCGCCACGATGACCCTGCATGCCCCTCCAGCAGGCGCAGCCCGCTGCTGTGCATGTCACCCCACCCTCCCCGGTCCACCGCATGCGGCTGTCAACCGGCCCGGCGGAGACAGCCTGCTTGGCTACGACGAGCCCGTCGACCGGAAGGCGGGACGGTCGGCTCAGCCTGTACCTTCTCGGTCACTCCTCCGTCCTGGCCCCTTTCGGTCGAGCGCTTCTCCCCGAGACTGAACGGTGGCGCAGACGGGTGCAGCCGGGGCGAACGCGCCTCCTGTCTTGAGTCGCCTGGGCCAAGGTTCGGTGCGCGCGGCCAGGCGCCTGCCCCGTTCCCTGACCGTCACGGGGACTACCCTGCCGACGTGCCCTCCATCTACCGCAGCACGGCGTGCCAACAGCGGGTGCGGGACTGGTGTCTCGAACGGCTCGGTGAGTGGGGTGTGCCGCACCAGCGCCATGAGATTCCTACGACCGCCGGAGTCACCAGCGTCATCACCATGCGCGCTGAACCTGCGCCCGCCCTGCCGACCGTGGTCCTGGTGCCCGGCACGAATACCAACGGCGCCGTCTACCGGCACATCGCCAAGGCGCTGGCGACCCGATGGTCCACCGTGGTGCTCGACGTGCCGGGGCAGCCGGGCCTGAGCGCTGATGTGCGTCCGCGGCGCGGCCGGTCCCCTTGGTACGGGCAGTGGCTCACCGAGTCGTTGGACCAGGCGGTGCCGGGACCAGCCATCGTCGTCGGGCACTCTCTGGGCGGCGCCATCGCGCTCGCCTCCGACTCCCCGCGCATCGCCGGCCGGGTGCTGCTGTCCAGCGCCGGACTGGTGCGGCTGCTGGTCCCGCCGGCCGTGGTGGCAGCCACCGTGCCATGGCTGGCTCGGCCGACTGTGCCGAGGGCCACCCGGGTACTGCGCCGGATGGTGGCGCCCGGCGGACAGGTGCCGGTCGAGCTCGCGGAATGGATGGCCCTGGTGGCCGACTGCTGCCACAGCAGTCTCGCCCCTCCTCCGCTGCCGCCGGAACTGCTGGCCGAACGCCGTTCGGTGCCGTGCCTGGTCGCCGCCGGCCGCCATGACGTCTTCCTGCCGCCCCGACGCGTCGCACCGGCCGCCCGGCGACATCTGGGCGCCTCACTGCACATCTTGGAGGGGGCGGGGCACCTCTTGCTCGACGAGGCGCCCGACGAGATCGTCGCGCTGGTGGCGCGGGCCCTGGCCCCGGCGCCGCGGGACACCGCATAGGCACAGGCGGGTAACCGACCATGCCTGCACGTGCTGTGTCGGCGGAGCACAAGTCCGGCGGGCGTCGGCAGCGGGGCGCTCGAGCAGCGCGATCGGTGGATCAAGAAGGGGCAGCCGATCTGCCCGATCGGCGACTCCGGCACCGGCATGTCGCAGGAGAGTGCCTCGGCCGGTTCGGCAAGGGGCACTCACGGCCTGTTCTGGGGACTGTCCCGGCGAATGCAAGCCATCCCATCGCGATGTCTACCGAACCGCCTCGCCTGAACAGATCCTGCACCCTGGCCCCCTGTGTTGTGCGGCTCATGTCGTCGGAGTGCCGGCGAATGTAGTGGTGACCCCACGGGAGTGATCCCCCAAGTACCGGCTGCGGAGCAGTCAGGCACCGTTTCGGCTTGTGCCCTCGCCACCCTCGGGGCCGGACACGGTGCGCTGGTAGATGTCGGGGATGCCGTCGGCGTCCTCGTCCCGGGTCTCGGCCTCCCACAGGCGGCGGTAGATCCCGTTGCGGCGTTTGACCAGCAGCGCCGCGACGGCCGCGGCGATCAGTGAACCGAGCAGGACGGCGGCTTTGATGTGCTCGACGTCTGCCGGGTCCGTGAAGGCGAGTTCACCGATCAGCAGGGCGACGGTGAAGCCGATCCCTGCCAGGACCGCCAGGGCGAGCACGTCCGCCCACGCCAGGTCCGGGTTGAGACGGGCCCGGGTGAAGCGGGCCGCCAGATAGGTGCCCGCGAAGATCCCCACCGTTTTGCCCACGACCAGGCCCAACACCACTCCCAGCGGCTCGGGCCGGGTGAAGACCTCGCCCACGGCCTCGGTCGACACGCTCACCCCGGCGGCGAACAGTGCGAACAGCGGCACCGCCACACCGGCCGACACCGGCCGCAGCAGATGCTCGGTCCACTCCCCCGGCGAGGCGTCCTCGTCCTCGTCCCGGACGGTCCGCAGGATCAGACCCATGGCCACACCGGCGACCGTGGCGTGCACGCCGCCGTTGTACATCAGCGCCCAGATCACCAGGCCGAGCGGCACGTACCACCACCAGCCGCGCACCCGGAACCGCTGCAGCAGATAGAACACGACCAGCCCGGCCACGGCCCCTGCAAGCGCGGGCAGGTTCAGGTCGCTGGTGAAGAAGACGGCGATCACCAGGATCGCGCCGAGATCGTCGACCACCGCCAGGGTCAGCAGGAAGGCCCGCAGGGCGGAGGGCAGGTGGGTGGAGAGGACCGCGAGGACGGCGAGGGCGAAAGCGATGTCGGTGGCCATCGGCACCGCCCAGCCCTGTGCGCTGCCGCCGCCGATCGTGGTGGTGGCCAGGTAGACGGCGGCGGGGACCACCATGCCGCACAGGGCGGCGACCACAGGTAGGGCGGCCGTGGCCGGGGTCCGCAGCTCGCCGACGACCAGTTCGCGTTTGAGCTCGATTCCGGCGACCAGGAAGAAGACGCTCAGCAGCCCGTCCGAGGTCCAGTGCCCCACCGACAGGTCCAGGCCGAGCGCGGGAATTCCGAAGTGGACGTCGCGAATGTCCTCGTAGGTGCCGCTCCACGGGGTGTTCGCCCAGACCAGCGCCACCACGGCCGCCGCCAGCAGCACCAGGCCGCCGACCGTCTCCGTCCGCAGGGCCCGGGCCACCCGTACCCGCTCCGGCCAGGGCAGCAGGCCGAGGAATACAGAGCGCTCACGCTGACCATCACGCATCCGGGAGGACCTCCACAGCATCGGGTTTTGGGCACACGTGCCCCATCGACGCCGACCAGACTTCCCGGCACACCGCGCGTCACCTGACGCGTTCTTTACACACTATCCGCCGCTTCCGCAGGTATGCCCCATGAGCGCTCCCGCGTGCGGCAACCCGCTGTGACTGCCGTCACGGCCGATGTCCGGACGGCGCCCCCCGCACGTACGCGGGCGAGGCCACGCCCTCGTTGTTACGGCCCTCAATCGGGCTTCGTCGGCCAGTCCAGCAGCCGGGCCCCGATCACCGCGGTCTGCAGGGTGTAGCGGTGGACGGGGTCGGAGGGGTCCGCGCCGGTGAGCTTGTGGATGCGTTCCAGGCGGTAGGTGAAGGCGCGCACGCTCAGCGAGAGCCGCCGCGCCGCCTCCGCGGACACACAGCCGGAATCGAAGTAGACGGTGAGGGTTTCCAGCAACGGCTGGGCGCCGCCGCGGGCGCCGCGCAGCGGGCCGAGAGCGCCTTCCACCAGGTCGGCCATCGCCTCCCGGTCGCGGGTGAGGACCGGGTAGACGAGCAGGTCGGCTGCGTGCAACACAGGTTCGTCGAGTTCGAGGCGCTCGCCCAGGTCGAGGGCGTTGAGGGCCTCCTCGTAGGACTGGACGACGCCGGCGGCGCCGGGTTGGGGGCGGCCGATTCCCACCTGGCCGCCGCCGGTGGCCGCGAACGCCCGCTTGGCGAAGTGGGCGAGTACCTCGCTCTGGTCGCCCGGGGCGATGCACACCAGCCGGCCGTCCTTGGTGGTGAGCAGGATGCTGCGGTCGCCGAACCGGCCGATCAACGCACGCTCCACCTCTCGCAGAACCACGTCCCCCTCTTCGTACGCGACCGGACCACGTGCCACGGCGACCGCGTGCTCGTACGACAGCCGCAGCCCGTACCGCTCCGCACGCTGGGCCAGCCGGCCCAGGTCGCTGCGGCCGTACAGCAGGTCGTCGATGAATTCCCGGCGAGCGGCTTCCTCCTGGCGCACGGCGAGCCGCTGCGCCCGCTCATAGCCCTCGGCGAACGCGTCCATGGCCTGGGCCGCGGCGCCCAGCACGTCGTCCACGGAAACACTCTCCCCGCTCGGCCAGTGCGCCCGGGTGGCCGCCATATGGGCGCCGACCAGGGCGCGCAGGCCCAGGCCGGCCTCCGCGGCCTGCTCGCCCAGCGCACGGCGCGAATCGAGTTCACCCCGGGTCAGTCGGCGACCGGTCTCCGAGGCGTACGCAAGGATGCGGGCGTACCCCTCCAGGTACTCCTCGTACTCCTCGGACGCGTCCCGCCCCGCCATGTGGGTCCCCCCGACGTTGATGCGTTGTTGACGTCTTTCTAGCGCATGGCCGCAGGAATGACCCGGTCCGAGCCGGGTCGTTGCCTGTCCCCGGCAGTTTTCAGAGGCGCTGACATGCAAACCGCGGGCAAGGTGCACCGCCGCCGAGGGCCGAGACCGGTCAGCGCGTGGAAGCGCGCGATGGGCCCACTGGCCGTAGGTGGGCCTGACGGAGGTGCGGCACCTCAGCCCGGTCGGGTTGTGCGGCGTTCTTCACCGCCGTCCGAGCCACGCGGGTAGGCGGCACCCGGCTGATCATCACGCATCCCAGCGACCAGGCTCAGACAGTCCTGCGACAGATCGGCCTGACCTACGCGTTGACGCATGGAGGCACGGAAACCAGGTGAAGTGCGTCCCGTGTAGCGCACCATGCCGGATCGCGGCAATCTCGGACGGTCAACAGTGCACGACATGAGCCTGCCAGTACGACGTAAAGAACGTGTAGGGTTCCCCGCGGTGTGCCGGGAAGTCTGGTCGGCGGTCTGAGGAGAGCTCTCTTCAGGTCTCTTTGCCGATCGGGGGTCGTCGTCATGGTGCTCGTCGTGGTCTTCGGGGTGGCGCTGCTGATCGCGGTGCTGTTGTCGGGGCTTGCCGCCCGGACCGTTCTGTCGACGTCGCTCCTCTTCCTGGTGGGCGGGGCGCTCGTCAGTGACGGTTTCCTGGGTCTGATCCACATCACGCCGGACAGCGAGATCGTGTCGGTGACGGCCGATCTGGCGCTGTTCGCGGTGCTCTTCACCGACGGCATGCACGTCTCCTTCCCCAAGCTGCGGCAGAACTGGCGCAACCCGGCCCGCGCGCTCGGGCTCGGCATGCCCCTGGCGTTCGTTGGCATGGCGCTCATCACGCACTACCTGGTGGGCCTGGACTGGACGACGTCCTTCCTGGTCGGTGCCGTGCTTGCGCCCACCGACCCGGTGTTCGCCTCCGCGATCGTCGGCCGCAAGGAAGTCCCGGCGAAGCTGCGGCAGTTGCTGAACGTGGAGAGCGGCATCAACGACGGGCTCGCGCTGCCGGTTGTACTCATCCTGATCGCCGCGGCCGGGCCGACCTCCGGGCACGCCGAGGCGTCGCTGGGGACGATCGCACTGGAGCTGGTCCTCGGACTGGTCTTCGGTGTCGTCCTGCCGTTCGTCGTGATCGAGCTTGTACGGTTCCGGCTGCTGGGCGCCGAGCCCAAGCTGCAGCCGCTGCTGCCGTTGGCGATCGGCGTGATCCTCTACGCGGTCTGCCACCTCACGCACGCCAACCCCTACCTCGCCGCGTTCTCCGCCGGCGCCGTGCTCACCGCCCGGTCACTGGAGGCGAAGGAGGCGTTCGAGCCGCTCGGGGAGGCGCTGGCGGAGCTGGCCAAATTCGCGGCGCTGCTGGTGTTCGGCGCGCTGCTGACACCTCAGCTGTTCGGTGACCTGTCCTTCGGCGGGTACGTCGTGGTGGCCCTGGCCATCGTGCTGATCCGTCCGGCGTCGCTGCTGCTGTCGCTGATCGGCACGCGGTTCACCCGGCAGGAGAAGATGGTCGCGGCATGGTTCGGGCCGAAGGGCTTCGCGTCCGTCGTCTACGGGCTGCTCGTACTGCAGGCCGGCATCCCGCAGGGCCAGGAGGCGTTCACCCTCATCGCCGTGTGCATCGCCTTCTCCATCGTCGCGCACAGTTCCACCGACGTACCGATCGCCCGCCTCTTCCACGTCGACGAGCTCGCCGGGATCCCGGCCGGACGCAAGGACGAGACCACCGCAGCTGTGCGCGCGTGACCGCGCCGAGCCGCACCCGTGGGCGTTCGTCGACGACGGCTCTCAAGAACGGCCCGGGTGGTGGGCCGAGGAGCGGGAAGACGTGGACCGAGCCGTCGGGAGCGTGACGCGGGAGCTTGACCAGACCTGCTCTTCGGGAAGAGACAGCAGGAGGACCACTCTCAATGACCGGGTTCTGGAACGACCGATCCCCTGCCGGTCGGTCGGTACGGCTGAGCTACATCGCCGCCGTCACTCCGAGCAGTCCCACCGAGCTCGTCCTGCTCGGCTTGTGTGGCCGCGTCATCGGCCGAGTACGTTTCCGTACCTGCCGAACGTGCCGGACAGGGCGCATCCTGGACATCTGGGTCTGCGACGCGTGGCAGCGACAAGGCATGGGGCGCGAACTCGTGTGTTCCCTGCTCGCCCGACGTCGCGGCTACCGGTGGAACACCACCCTGCAAAGCCGCCCCGGGCGGGCGTTCTTCACGGCGCTGATGCGGGAAACCACAGTGAGCCTGCATCACGGAAGCCCGTTATGCCCCCACCTGAGGGGCTGGTTCCGGCGGACCTGGCGCCGCCTGCTGCACACCTGCTGACGTCTTCGCTCAGCACGCCCGGTCCCTCCCAGCCCCCGCCGAATCGCCTTTCGCTGTCCGGCCATCCGGAGGAGCTGGCTCCCTCGCCACGGTCTGCGGCCACGGCGTAGGCGGATTGCTGACAGCACCCGGCACTCGGACCGCGGTGAACACTGCCGGGCCCTGGCAGTGCGACCGCCCTGGCTGTGCGCGCAGGATGAGTGTGGGGAGCTTAGGCAGTGGTCCCCGGTGCCGGCACCGTCCCGGCCCGCGCTGCACCGGGGCCAAGGCCGCCTCCCCACGCAGCAGGCTGGAGGCGAGCCGCCGGTACTCGCGAAGGGGTGTCGGGCGATGGCAAGGGCACCGTGTGCCAGGGTTCGATGCTGGCGGTGGCGGCGAAATCCGCTCCGCCGGCGCAGCGATGTCGTCGAAGCCTGGGTCATCCTCGCCGGATGGCTGCTGGCCCTGGTGGGCGGCCTGCTCGCGGGGCTCGCGGCGGCGGATGCGATCGAGCGGTCCGCCGACCGGCAGCGGGCGGAGCGCCGCACGGTGTCGGCCGTACTTGTCGAGGACGCCAAGGGCAAGGTGCCCGCCAGGACAGCGGGCGACCCCCGGGTGTGGGCGACGGTCCGCTGGACGGCCCCGGACGGCTCGACACTCACAGGCGAGGCCAGGGTGTCGGCCACCAGCCTCGCCGGCAACCGGGTCCCGGTCTGGATCGACCAGAGCGGTCACCTCACCGCCGAGCCCCTGACCGACGGGCAGGCACGCTCCCATGCGGCCGCTGGAGGGGTGCTGGTCGCGACATGGGCGGGCGGCATCGCCCTGGCCGCTGTCTCCGTCGCACGCTTCCACTTGCGTCAGCGGCGTATGGAGCAGTGGGCCGTGGAGTGGGAGCGGATCGACACGCGGTGGGGCAGGAAAACCGGCTGACCGGATCGGTTGATCAGCCAGACGGAGCAGCCTGACGAGGCCCGCCCGGCCAACCGGTCGGCCAGGATCACCACGGCTGCCGGCTGATGCCCCCAGCATGATCGACTGTCTGTGCTCGCACTGCCCGCCGGTAGAACCCCTCGCCCAGGTGTGACCCGGCTACGAGCCCTCCCGCAAATACGAGGACCTCTCCCTGCGCGACGGACGCGAGAAAACTGGCGTCCTCGGCAGCCAGGTCGCTCCACCGCAGCAGCGGACCGGTCAGCCCGCCGAACCAGATCACCAGCAGTGCGACGCCCCGGACGCGGATGCACCACGGGCTCGTACGGCTGCGGACTCGTTTCGGCGCCCACCCCCGCAGCGAGGCAATGGCCACAGGCAGCGCGAAGGCCGACCAGCCGATCAGCCAGAGCCACAGAAACACCCTCGTACCTCCGTAGACAAGCCGCCCGAGCGGCCGAAAGCCCGCGCTCTCGCCCCTGTGCGATGCCAGACAGCGAAAGCGCCTTCACGGACGAGCCCGGGCGGTGCCGGCACCGCCCGGGCTCGCTCCTCTGACCGATGTGGACGTCAGCCGGTGATCTCGACCTTCCCGTTGACCTCGGTGGACGCCGTCGTCGCCGGCTGTGCACCGCCGACCCGGCCGGTGATGCCCTTCAGCAGCTCGGCGAGGTCGACACCGGTGGTGGAACCCAGCAGTTCGAGGCCCTGGGCCACGTTGTCGGCGACCGTGCGCGAGAGCTGGCTGGCGCCGTCGGTGGAGATCACCGTCATCTTGTCGATCGCGCTGAGCGGCTCGGACGCCTTGGCGACGACCTGCGGCAGCACCTCCACCAGCATCTGCAGCACGGCGGCATCGCCGTACTGGGCGAAGGCGTCGGCCTTCTTGCGCATTGCCTCGGCTTCGGCGGAGCCCTTCGCGCCGATCGCGGCGGCCTCGGCCTCGCCCTCGATACGGACCGCGTCGGCGAGTGCGGCGCGGTGCGCCTTCTCGCCCTCACCGGTCAGCCGGGACCGCTGGGCGTCCGCCTCGGCCTCCTTGACCAGGGCGATACGGCGGGCCTCGGCCTCCTGCTCGGCCTGGTAGCGGGCGGCGTCGGCGGGCTTGCGGACCTTGGTGTCCAGCTCACGGTCGGTCAGCGCGGCCTGCCGCTCGGCCACCTTCTCCTGCTCGGCCAGGACCTCCTGCGACCGGGCGGCCTCGGCGAGCGGTCCGGCTGCGGCGGCGCGGGCGGCTGCCTCGTCGGTCTCGGCCTTGATCTCCGCGGTCTTGAGGGCGAAGGTCCGCTGGGCGATGGCTATTTCCTCTTCGGCCTTCAGCCGGGCCTGCTCGGCGGCGCGTCGGGCCACGGCCTCGGCGATGTCGGCCTCCTGCTTGGCACGCGCGGCCTCCGGACGGCCCAGGTCCTCGAGATAGGAGCCCTCGGTGGTGATGTCCTGGATCTGGAAGGCGTCCAGCACCAGGCCCTGCCCGGAGAGGCTGGCCTCCGCCTCCTCGGCGACCTGACCGGCGAACGCGGCCCGGTCACGGATGATGTCCTCCACCGACATCCGCCCCACGATGGAACGCAGCGCACCGGACAGCACCTCTTGCGTGAAGCCGACGATGCCGTCCTGCTGCATCAGGAACCGCTGTGCGGCGGCCCGGATCGAGTCCTCGGTACCGCCGACCTTGACGATGGCGACGCCTTCGAGATTCGCCTTCACTCCCCTCAGCGTGACCGCGCCGCGCACCGAGATCGGGATGTGCCGGCTGGACAGGTCGAGGGCGAACTTCTGCTGCACGAACGGCACGACGAACACGCCGCCGCCGACCACGACCTTCTGCCCGCTGTTGTCGGTGAACACCCGCCCGGTCTCCGGGTCGGTGGCCTGCTTGCCGCGCCGGCCGGTGACGATGAACGCCTCGCTCGGCCCGGCCACCTTGTAACGGGTGACCACGACGAGGCCGAGCAGCACAAGGAGTACGACGACTCCTATCACGGCGATGACTACTGGACTCATGATGTCTTTCCCCTCAGCCCTCCCAGGGGACGGCAGATCGATACGAGTTCATGTGGATGAAAGGGCGGCGCCGATGCAGCGGCGCCCGATGTGCGGAGCGGCGCGGCAGATCAGCGTTCGACCGGACGTACGGAGACCGCTGTCTGCGACAGCGTCTCCTCCACCCAGATCTCGGCGCCTCGCGGCACCGGACTCGGACTCTTCGCCGCGAGCTTCACCGGTTGCCCGGCCCGGTGGACCAGTACCTCGCCGTAGCCGTCGGCCGGAATGGCCGTCACCACGGAGCCCGCGGCGCCGATCAGGTCGTCATGGCGCGGGGCAGCGCCGGAGCTGTCGTTCAGCAATGTGCGGCTGAGGCGATAGGAGAGCCAGCCCGTGGCGGCTCCGGCGGGCACTCCGACCGCGGTGGCGCCGACCGCGCCAAGCCCGGTGGTGCCCATGACGATCGCACCGGAGAAGCCGAGCATGGACACGAATCCGGCGATGACCGGAAGCGACAGCCAGCCGTCGAAGAGACCGTCAAGCGCGTCGACGCCGCCGAAGAGGCCCTCAAGGACACCGTCGAAGACGAGGGACAGAACCAGGAGTACGACTCCTGCGATGCCGAGACCCAGAAACCAGGTCATCCGCGTTCACCGCCTCTCGCCCACTGTCACCGCGCCGGTGGCCAATACTCACACGTAGACGCGACGAAAACACTGCCTGGTTCCGGCAATCTTTACGCTCCCTTGATGCCGGTCTCCGCACAGCTCGGCCGGAGTGCGGCGGGCGCCGGGGGCAGCCGAGCTGGGAGCAGCTCTACGGTGTGGCGGGGTCGGCCGGTCGGGGGTGGCGGCCGAGGAGTTCGGCGAGCCCCTGCCGGGTGGTCGCCAGCACGACGCGGTCCTCGGGCCGCAGGACGTATCCGGGGTGCAGCTCCCAGACCAGCCCGGGAGGCCGGTTGTCACCGTCGGCCGGATGGGCCGACGCCAGGTCGGGGCGGCGGTCGGCAGGGGAGGCCGCGTCCAGGGCCAGAACCCGCCAGGCCCCGGGGTGGAAGGCTTCAGCGACCGTGCGGCCCTCCAGGTGCGGGTGCCCGGCGACGACGAGGGCTGCGAAGAGGAGCACCTTGCGCTCGACAGGGATGGCGCCGAGTATCTGGCGGCCCATCATCGCGCCGGCGAACGCGGGGGCCGCGAGGCTGGAGACGCTGCGGCTGCGGGTGAGAGCGTGCGGGTGGGCGGCGCGCAGGGTGCGGTAGACGGCGGTGGCGAAGTCGTCGTCGTACAGCCGCAGTGCGACACGCAGGTCTGGCTTGACGGAGCGGGCATACAGGGCGGCTTCGAGGTTGGTGGTGTCGGAGCTGGTCAGGGCGAGCAGGGCGTGCGCACGGTGGATCTTGGCGGACTCCAGGACGCCTTCCTCGGTGACATCCCCGATCACGGTGGGGACCCGCAGGCGGCGGGCCAGCGGGATGCCGCGCGCCTCGGGATCCGACTCCACACAGACGACGGGGATGTCGAGCTCCTTCAGCCGCGCCAGCACACGGGTCCCGATCTTGCCGAGGCCGAGCAGCACGACATGCCCGGACAGTCCGCGCGGCGGGCGGCGCAGGGCAGAGGCGTTGCGGAAGGTACCCAGCCCCTCCAGCACGGCAGCCGTCAGCACCGGCAACAGCAACAACCCGGCAAGTCCGGAGAGGAGTTGGATGATCTGACGGCCCAGCGGCTCGCCCAGCGCCGGATCGTCGATGGCGAACAGGTCGAGCAGAGTGAGGTAAGTGGCGTGCACCAGGTCGTCGCCGGTGGTCAGCCAGGAGGCGACGGCGAGGCCGAGAACACAGGCGAGCAGACCGAACAGTGACCAGCGCAGTCGGCGCTGGAACAACTGTCCGAGCGAGGCGCCCCGGCCCGCCAGCCGGCCGGCGGGCAGTACCGGTCCGCTGTACGAGACCGCTTCCAGCACCACCGTGCCGCGCCCGGTGGCCCCGGTCACCGCCTCCTCGTCCGGCAGGAGTTGAGGCGCCTCCGTGCCACTGCGGTCCGAACCCTCCGCCCCCGCAGGGTCGTTGGCGGTCGCCGACAGCAGCGCCAAGGTGCACAGGCCGGGGTCGGCGCCCTCGCCGCGGCGCGGCGGAATACGCTCCACCGCCCGTAACAGCAGCCCGTCCGCCTGAACCACCTTGCTGGTGCCCGCGACGGCGGTGGCCGCCAGCGCCGGCGCGGCGGTGTCCGCGTCGGACAGGACGGTGGTGGAGGTGTCCAGGGCCACCGGGTCGAGCCCCGGGGAGGCGACGATGGCGGCCTGGTCCAGGAGCTCCTCCAACTGCTGACCGAGCTTGCGGTTGTAGAGCCGGATCACCAGCCGCACCTGCGGGTTGAGGCGGCGGGCGATCAGTGCCGTGCGGATGTTCACCTCGTCGTCCTCGTGCACCAGAGCGACCGCTGTGGCCCGAGCCACACCGGCCCTCGCCAGCACCTCGTCGGTGAGTTCCCTCGCCTCCAGCCTCTGCTCATCATCGGCGGCGTCCGGCGCTGCACCCGGAGTCCCCGTCATCGCCGAGGACACCCGCCCGAAGAGCGCCGTGGCCCGTTCCCGGCCGGTGGGCGACGTACCCGGAGCGACACCCCTGTAAGTGGGAGCGACGAGCGTGACCTGCTCGCGGTACACCTCGCGCAGCTCGTAGGACAGCCGGTGAGCCAGCCCGTCATCACCACAGACGATCATGTGCCCGCTGCGAGGCTGCATCTGACGCGGGAGGGAGGACATGAAAGATCACTTTGCCGCAGTCCGGCAGCAGTTTCCATGCCTGCGTTCCAGCGAAAAAGGAATGGGGGAACAGCGCACTCACACGGATTGCTCCGCCGCCCGGCACACCGGACAGGTCATCTGTCGGGCCGCCCGGTCATGCGTCATCTTGCCCGGGCTGGCGGGCCCGCGCAGCACCTTGCTCTCGGACCGTACGTGATCGGCACACACAGCCGCTCCGCACACCCTGCACACAGCGACTCCAGCCACCGTACGGCCTTGCTGAGCACACTCGTAACAGTTCATGACCAGCGCCCTTCGGCCGAAAGCCCGCCAATGACACGTCCTCCGACTACGCTTCCCAGGTCTCCTCAAAGCCGCAGCCCAAACACCTCACCGAACACCTCGGCCCGATGACATGTGCGGCACGATGCGCCAGCAGATCCACCGCCAGCGACACCACTACCGTCGCGGCGAACACCACCCAAAGCCAGAGCGGGACCTCCAGCACGCCGGTCACCCTCTTCGTGGCCTACACCGACACAGGCCCTCCATTTCTGAGGGTTGTGGCATCTCACTGCAGAGGGCGACCCAGAGGCGGCGCCGTCCGCCCGGTCACCGAACCGGGGCACCTGGGTCAGTGGATGCGCAGCGGCGCCCCCAGCGCACGGCCCATCCTTGCTGCTCATCGCCGACCGCGCCCGGTGCCGCCCGCTCCGTCCGTTCCCTCTTGCCGCGGGGGCCTGGCAGTCCGCGCCCGGTCGAGCCGGGCCACCACCGGCCCCGCCGTGACACCGTGCAGCACGACCGAAGCCAGTACGGTGAAGGTCACCACCGCCCACAGTTCCCGCTCCGGCACAGGAAAGTCGTGCTGTCCCAGCGCGTAGGCGAGGTAGTACAACGAACCGATGCCCCGAATGCCGTAGGCCGCGACCACCCAGCGCTCCTGGCCCCGCAGGCGGCCCCCGAGCAGCCCTGCCCACCCGGACAGCGGCCGGATCACCACCAGCACTACCAACGCGGTGACGGCACCCTGCCAGGTCAGAGAGGCGAGGCCGCCCAGCGCGGTGAAGGCCCCGAGCAAAAACAGCACCGCTGCGGTCAACAGGCGCTCGATCTGCTCCACGAAGTCGTGCAGGACGTTGTGGAATCCGTGAGCACGCTCGGCCGCCCGGATCGCGCACGCGGTGGTGAACACGGCGAGGAAGCCGTAGCCCCCCAGCAGCTCGGTCACCCCGTACGACAGGAACGTGGCGCCCAGCGCGACGAAACCCTCGCGGTGTTCGGACAGCCGCAGAACGGGCGATCGGGTCTGGAAGAACAGCCAGCCCAGCAGCCGGCCGACCAGCAACCCGCACAGCACACCGACCGTGCACCTGAACGCGACGTCCTCCAGCACCCACGCGCCGACCCAGGCGGCTGACCAGCCGCTGCCCGCGGCGGCGGCCAGCGCCACAGCCGCGTACGTCAGCGGGAAGGCGAGCCCGTCGTTGAGGCCGGCCTCGCTGGTGAGGGCGAACCGCACCTCGTCCTCATCGTGGGGGTCCTCGGTGGGCTCCCCCACCCGCACCTCCGAGGCGAGCACCGGATCGGTCGGCGCCAGCACCGCGGCCAGCAGCAGCGCGGCGGCCGGTGGCCAGTCCAGCAGCCACCACGCCACGAGAGCGGTGACCACGACGGTCAACGGCATCGTGACGCCCAGCAACCTCCAGGTCGTGGCCCAGCGACGTCGGCCGACGGGGCGGTTGAGCGCCAGTCCTGCGCCCATCAGCGCGATGATCACGCATAGCTCGGTGACGTGCTCCGCCAGCAGCCGGTCGTCCACCGGATCGATCACAGGCAGCGGCAGGGGCAGCAGGTACACGCCGATGCCGGCCACCAGGAACACCAGCGGCAGCGACAATGGCCGTCCAGCCACCACCCGGGGCAGCACCGCCGCCAGCAGCGCTCCCACACCCACCCACGCGAACACCGCATCGGCGATCGTCACTACGTTGCGCCGTCCTTCCGCCATGTCACCGAACGAACCCGTGCGCATCGCACGGAACCGTGGCCGGCTTCGCTCTTGATCCCACGCCTGCAGGAGGCCGACGCGACACCGGCGCCGTCCCGCGTACCCGGCGCCGTCCCGCGTACCCAACTCGGCAGCACAGCGCTACGGAACGGCTCACGCATACATAACGCTGCATTTCCAGGCGCCCCGCTACTGGGGCGCCGCCCCTGGCCGTCTGCCCCCGCGCCGCCGCGGCCCGGCCATCACTGGCTCTCCGGCCTGCGGAGTCCGTGGCGCTGGACGATCCGGAAGATGTCCCGCGCGGTGATGATCCCGACCACGTGCGGGCCGTCGGTGACAAGGATGGGCAGGCCGCTGCTTGGGCGGAGCTTGTCGAGCACGTTCTGCAGAAGGTCATCCGGCGCACAGGTCGTGCACCGCGGCAGCGGGACCGCCACGTCACGCGCGCGCAGTGTCTGCCGCTGCTCGCCGAGGATCCGAGCGAGCCGGGGAAGCTGCAGGAGGCCGCTGGGGCGTCCTTCGAAGTCGGTCAGGACGAGGGTCGAGTGGTGGGTCCGCAGGGCCACGTCCTCGACGCAGCGCTCCACGGTGAACCATTCCGGGCAGGTCTCCACGGGACTGGACATGGCATCGGCCGCTCTCACTCCGCGCAGGGCCGGGGCCAGCCGTGCACGCCGGCGTTCGGCGCCGGCGACGACCACGAGGAAGAAGCCGATGACCGCCAGCCACAGACCGCCGAAGACGCCACGGAGAACGGAGATCCATCCCAGAACGATCAGCAGGATGCCGAGGACCTGCCCGCCGCGTGCGGCCGTCCCTTCAGCCCGGTCGCGGTCCCCGGTACGCCACCACACCAGTGCCTGCACCACCCGCCCTCCGTCGAGCGGCGCGGCCGGCAGCAGGTTGAACACGGCCAGGACGCCGTTCACCCATCCGAGCCACACCAGGACGGCCGCGGGTACCGCCCAGCCGGATGCCGCGTCCAGCCCGATGCCCGCGCCGAACGCCGCCGCACCGACGACCAGGCTGGTAAGCGGCCCGCTCACAGCCACCAGGAAGACTGCGCGTGCGGCGCCCGGCCTGCCCATCTCGGTCATCCCGCCCAGCGCCCAGAGCGTGATGCTCTGGACCTCGATGCCCTTCCTCCGGGCCGTGACGGCGTGGGCGGCCTCGTGGGCCAGCAGGCTCCCCAGAAGCAGCAGGGCTCCGGCCAGGCCGGCGACCGTGTAGACGGCGTTCGACTGTTCCGGGACCGCGGCGGGGAGCGTCCGGCTGCCCAGGCTGTACCCGAAGAGCATCACCAGCAGGGGCACGGTCCAGTGGATGCGCAGCGCTACCCCGAGGACTCGTCCCATTTGTACCGAGCCGTTCATCGCGATCTCCTGCGGACTGAAGCCGACGGTCCGTGCCCGAGCCGACAGGCCGGGGCGTTCACCGGACCGGGCCGGCAGGGCGTCCACCCACTGACAGTCTCGCTCACGGCGGCGACTGCAGAAGGGCACGGCTTTCCCGGGCACGACGGCACGTCGCCGTTCACGATCGAGCAGGGCCCCAGGTCGCAGCCCTCCCCGTCAGCGCTCGGAATGGCGCCGGGACCGGGTGCCTGTGACTCTCGTGCTGCCGGGTTAAGGCCGACTGCAACTGAGCGGCGTGACCACGGCCCCTGCTGCGCGGGCGGGGGTGGGGTGTCGAGCCCCGCTTGATGCGCCGGGCGGGTGCGGTCAGCCGATCCCGCCCAGCGCCGCCCGCGCTGTGACATACCCGCAGATGCCCAGCACCAGGCCGAGGAGCGCGAGCACGGTGTGCACGGCGGTCTGGCCGGGCCGGTCGCCGTCGAGAGGGGCGCGCGCCGCTCGACTCACCTTTGGGGGCGGCAGGCTCCCGTCTCCCGGGTGCTGTTCCAGCGTCCTGCGCAGCGCGCGCTTTCCGGCATCGGCGGTGATGCCGAGCCACACACCGTCGGCGTCACGGACGAGAAGCGTCCGGTAGACGGACCCGTACGAGAAGGACGTCAGCAGCCGAACACGGTCGAGACGGGCCAGGTCGACGGAGCGCATGCCGGTCAGCGTCCGTGCGGTGATCCTGCGCATCGAGTGACGGGCCGGCGTGGACTCCTCGACCAGCATTCCGTACAGCACGAAGGCGAGCGTGCCGGTCAGCAGCCCGAGGGGTGTGCCCGCCTCGCGCGCTCCGGGCAGGGCGCCGACGGTGAAGGGCAGCACGAGCAGCGCCCCGAGCAGGCAGACGCCTGTGCGCGCCCGACGGCGGGTGGTGCCCGCGTCGGGCAGCTCCGCAGGCAGGGGCGCCGGACGGGCGCGCACCACCTCACACCTCCCCGGGGGCGGCGGTCGGGCGGGCCGCGTGCCGGGCGGCCGGGTTGGCCACCAGGTACCGCGGGTCGGCGGCGCGGTTGATCGCCGTCTCCACGGCCGCGACGCGGTCGGCGAGCAGGCCCAGGGCGGCGATGGCTCGGGTGAGGGGGTCGTTGTCCGGGCCGCCCAGGGTCTGGGTGCGCACGTACGCCGCCTTCAGTTCGGCCCAGCGCGCAAGCTGTTCGGGCGACAGCGTGCCACGCAGCTCGCCCAGTTTCAGCAGGTTGGCCTCGGCGCCGGTGGTCAGGGTCTGGGCCTCGGCCCGGTAGTGGTCGTCGATCAGTGCCGCCAGCTCGGTGTCGTTCATGACCGGCTGGATGCGCTGGGCGATCTTGTTCATGTTGCGGTAGGAGCCCTGGAGCTGGAAGGGCGGTTCGGTGCGGGTGGTGTCGGACTGGGCGGCCGAGGCGATGTAGGCGGCGTTCACCGCCAGAACCGTCTCGCGGGCCGCGAGCAGGTGCCGCAGGACGGCCTGGATCCGCTCCAGCTCCGCGGGAGCGTACGGGTGGGCGAGCCGGTCGGCACGGGCCGTCGGGTCGCCCTCCACGAGACGGATCAGCAGATCGACGTCGGCGCGGTCACGCCCGCCGAGCGGCGCCAGGACCGGGTTGGCGGTCAGCGCGTTCTCGATGAAGCTGAGCGCGAAGGCGTCCTGCTTGCCGGTCAGGACGTCGCCCAGGTTCCAGACGTCTGCGCGGTTGGCGAGCATGTCGGGGACGCGAAAGAGGCTGCCGGACTCGGTGTAGGGGTTGCCGGCCATGCAGACGGCGAAGCGCTTGCCGCGCAGGTCGTACGTGCGTGGCTCGCCGTCCCGTACGCCCTCGATGCGGCGCGTGGCGTCGCACAGCGGGATGAACTTCTGCAGCAGTTCGGGGGAGGTGTGCTGGATGTCGTCCAGGTACAGGAGGGTGTTGTTGCCCGCCTCCAGCGCGAAGTTGATCTTCTCGACCTCCTGGCGGGCGGTCACGTTCGGGGCCTCGGCCGGGTCGAGCGAGGTCACGCCGTGGCCGAGCGCGGGTCCGTTGACCTTCACCAGGATGAGGCCAAGGCGGTCGGCGACGTACTCCATGAGCGTCGTCTTGCCGTAGCCGGGCGGGGAGATGAGCAGCAGCAGACCGCCGGTGTCGGTGCGCTTGGACTCACCCGTGGTACCGAGCTGCTTCGCGAGGCTGTCGCCGACCAGCGGCAGGTACACCTCGTCGATGAGCCTGCCCCGTACGAACGCGGACATCACCCGCGGCCGGTACTCGTCCAGGCGGATGCGCGATCGTTCGGCGGCCACCAGTGACGTGCGGCAGCGCTGGTAGGCGCGGTGTGCGGGGACTTCGTGGGCCCGGAACGCCTTTGTGCGGGCGAGGAGTTCGTCGACGCGGACGGTGAGGGTGCGGTCGTGGATGCGCGGGTGGGTGCCGAGCAGGCCCTCGACGGTCTCGGTCACGGTGGCGGCGGACTCGTAGCGGTCGAGCTCGGGGCAGAGCTCGACGGTCACCGCCTCGGCCAGGTCGCCGGGGGCGATGTCCGTGCCGGTGGCCGCGGTGTACGACGTCAGCCACGCCTCGACCAGCTGCTTGCGGGCAGCCAGGTCACCGAGTGCGGCAAGGTCGTCGTCGTAGGGCGACGTGCCCACCGTACGGCGGAACTTGTCGAGCAGCGTGCGGGCGCCGGCGCTGATGACGAAGCCGTCGGGGCCGCTCGTCAGCTCCTCGAAGAGGTAGGCTGCCGCCGCTTCCGTGCCGATCGCCTCCGCCAGCTCGGCCCGCAGGTCGGCGATCGCCGGCGCGAGCCCGAACGTGTCCCGGGCCCGCGCCAGCGATACCGCACGCCGGGTCCAGCTCTCGCGCTCCTCGGCTGTCGTGACGTGCGCCCAGAACAGTTGGGCGGCTGCGCGGGCCGCGGGCTCGTGGCGGAGCGGGCCAGCGTCCTCATGCAGGCGCAGAAGCGCGGCGAGGATCAGGCTCGCGTCGTGGTCGTGGACACCGCGCTGGTATCCCTCGTCGTACGCCGCCTCCGCCGCCTGCCGGACCAGGGCGGGCAGGTCGGCTGCCGCGAGCGGCCCCGGGCCGTGCTCGTCCAACAGTCGGGCGGCGAGGTGCTCGGCGCGGTAGACCTCGGGCGACTCCGAGGGAAGCGGGCGGTCCCAGTACGGGCGGGTCGCGGCGAAGTCGGGGGCGGCGACCGGGGAGCGGTAGTCGGTGCCGGTCAGCGCGAAGGCCAGGCCCTCGCCGTGCGGGACGAGGGTGAGGTCGAGCGGCTGGGTGTTCACCGCGAAGCGGTGGGTGCCCAGGCGGATCGTGCGGCCGTCGTCGACGTACAGGTCGGTGCGGTCACGCAGGGCGCGCAACGCCCCTTGGCGGGCCGACTTCAGGCGGCCGTCCAGTTCCTCCGCCTTGACCTGGTCGCCGAGTTCGCGCAGCTCGGCGGCGATGCGGCGGACTTTGGCGGGCATCGGGTCGGAGGTGAAGTACGTGGCGATGGCGTCTGCGTCAAGGAGCGTGGCGGCGCGGCGGGTGACCGTCTGCAGGACGCGGTTCGCGGAGTCGGCCAGGCGTTCGGCGCGGCGGGCGCGGGCATCGGCGAGGGTCTGTTTGCGGGCGGAGAACGTCTCGTGGATCTCGTCGCGCTTGTCCGCCAGCTCGCCGAGGAAGTCGTCGTACTCGGCGAACCGGGACTCCAGGTTCTCCACCTGCACCAGCATGCGGGCGAGTTGCTCATCGCCCGCCTCGGGGCTGTCGGCGGCCGCGAGCGCACCGATGACGGCCTGGCCGAGCAGCGCGAACTCGGCGGCGAACTCGGCCCGTCCCTCCCGGTCGATCAGCGCGCGGCGGCGGCCGTCGAGCGTGGCGCGGGCACGGTTGGCGCCACCGAGGACCTCGGCGATCCGCTCCAGGATGGAGGTGCGGACGGTGGCGTCGCCGATGTCGAGTCCGGCGACGACCTCGGTCACCGTGCGCAGCCCTTCGACGAGTTCGTCAAGGCAGGCGGCGACGGGCGCGGCCTCGGCGACGGTGGTGATCGCCTCGGCGTCGGCGACGAGCTGCTCTATCTCCTCCTGGTGGCCGGCGAAGGCGTCCTCGCGGGCGAGGTGGGCGACGGCCCGCTGACCGAAGGAGGTGAGGTCGGCCTCGGCGTCGGCGGCGAGGTGGTCGATGCGGGCGGTGTCCGCGTACCGCATGTCCTTGAGGGTGAGCAGGTGGCCCTGGGCGTGCCGCAGTTCGGTCAGGCCGGTCACCCAGGCGGCGGCGCTGCGCGGGGCTTCGCCGCGCAGGCGTCGTACGACTTGGGCGACGCGTGTGGCGGCTTCGGCGAGCGCGTCGGTGGCCTGCCGGGTGAGCGCCTGTACGGTCTCGAACTCGGCCAGAACCGCTTCGGCGGTGGCCCGGATCTGCGTGAGCGGCGTGTGCAGGTCTCCGAGTTCGGGCTCGCTCAGCCAGTGGTAGGAGTCGCTGGCCCGCACGCACGCGGCGGTCAGTGCCTCGTAGACCCCGCTCGTCGGGGTCGTCTCGGTGACAGCGCGCGTGAGGGACAGGCAGTCGGAGATGCCCCGTACGAGGTCGGCGTTGCCGACGCGAGCGAGCGGGCCGGTGCCGACGGGCTGGGCGGCGGCATGGGTGTCGGAGACGTACGGGGAGTTCCAGAGCTGGAGCAGATGGACACGCTGCGGTTCATCGCTGTCGGCACGCAACACCATCAAAGTGCCGTCGTCGAACAGCGCCCAGCCGTGGCAGGACAGCGGGGTGGCGACCTCCTTGCGGATCAGGTTGTACGGCAGCAACAGGCTGCGGCCCTCCACACGCGCGTGGAAGGCGAACAGCACGTCCTCGCCGTTCGGCGAACGGACCGCGCGCTCGAACTCCAGGTCCGCCATGTCCGAGGAGGCGGCGATGCCGTCGAAGGTCTTGTACGTCCCGGTGGCGAGGCAGTAGCCACCGGGGAAGACGATCCCCTGGTCCTCGGGCAGTGTCCGGCAGGCCCGGCCGACGCCGTCGAGGCGGACGACGCTCTTGGTGAGCGTGTTGAAGACCAGGTAGCGGTGAACGTCCTCCTTGTACGGCAGGACGTCCAGCAGGATGAGAGCGCCCACACGCGCGTACGTGATGTCGGCGTCGGCGAGGGACTGCAGCGGCTCGGCGACCGGCTCGGCGTAGATGCCCTCGCCTGTCTCGGTGTTGTCCTCGATCTTGACCGTGAGGGCGCCGCCGACAGTCTCTACGAAGACCTCGCCCTCGATGGAGACATGCGGGTGGCGGCCCAGAACGTGGTGCTCACGGGTCGTCTGTGTCCAGGCGAAGTCGTGGGAGGACGGGAAGACGTGGTCGCGCTCGCCCCGCGCGTCCAGGAAGGATGCCCGTCCGTCGTCGGTCACCGCCCAGCGCAGGACGCGGATGTCGCCGGCCTTCTCACCTGTCTGGAAGACGGCGAGCAACTTGCCGTCGATGCGGCGGAGTTGCAGGAGGTGGGCCTGGCGGTAGTAACGGTAGAGAGCGGCGAACTCGCGAACGAAGGCGGGGTCGTCGAGCAGGCCCGGCACGGCGTCCTCGGGCAGCCGGTTCAAGGCGCGGTCGTACAGCGCGAAGACATCGCCCACCGCCGTCTCCGCTTTGAGGCCGAGGAAGACGTTGTGGCCGAAGAGCAGGGTATCGCCGACGGAGACGACGTCGCGGGGTACGCAGTTGTGCTCGGTGCGCAGCCGCTCGGTACTCGTCAGCTCCAGCAGGGTGGAGCCGAACTCCTCGGTCCGGCGGGTGTTGAGCGCCTCGGCGCGCCGGGCGAGCTCCGCGGCCTGCGCAGTGAGCCGGTCGCGCAGCACCTCGTACGTGCCGGTGTCCAGACCGCTGGTCCCGGTGGTCATGGGGTCCCTCTCGGATGGTCGGAGAGAAGTCGAAAGAAACGTGGTCCGGAGCTGCCGTCCCCTGTGCGGCAGCTCCGGACCACGGGCCGGGGGGCTTCGCGGCGCGAATGGGGTCCTGGCGTGCCTGGAGCCGCGGCGGCGCGGGTCAGGCCCTGACGCTGCCGTTGAGCGCGGTCAGCGAGGTGTCGGCGAGGCCCAGCTCACCGGCCTTGTCCAGGAGCTGCTGGAACTGTCCTGCGTTCGCGCCGCCGTTGTTCATGAGCTTCATCAGCAGGGCGGAGACGGTCAGGTCCCGCACGTCGGCCGTGGACACCGAGCCCAGGACGCGGCCGAGGTCGTCGGTGAAGCTGGAGGTGCCGTCCAGCCAGGGCTTCGCCAGCGCCTGGGCGGTCTCGGAGTTCTGGACGAAGCCGTCGACGCCCTTGCCGAGCGCGATCGAGGACACCAGCCGGTCGAGGAAGACCGACTCTCCTCCGACAATGCTGATGTCGGCGTTCTCCAGCCCGGTGGCCAGCACCGTGGCCTGCGCCTCGGCGACCTGCCGCTGCACGTCCAGCCCGGCCAGCCGTACGTCCTTCTCGGCCGCCAGCCGCAGCCGGAACTCCTCGTGGCCCCGGGACGCCTCGTCCAGCGCGGCCATCGCCGCCGCCTTCTCCGTCAGCCCGGCCGCTTCCGCCTTCAGCTTCTCGCCGATGGCCTCCGCCTCCGCGAGCGCCTGCGCCCGGGCGCCCTCCGCCTCGGCCCGCATACGCGCCTCGGTCGCCCCGGCCTCCGCGCGGCCGGCCTTCTCGATGACCTCGGCCTCCTTGTCGCGGACCTGGACCGCGGCCAGCCCCTCGGCCGCAGCCTCCGCCTGGACGCCCTCGGCCAGGCGCAGCTTGGCCCGCGCGTCCAAGTCGGCGGTCTTCAACCGGGCCTCCGCCAGAGTCAGTTCCTCGGCGGCACGGTGCGTGGCGGCCTGCTCGGCGGCTTCGGCGGCCTTGATGTCCTTGACCAACTTCTCCTGCGCCTGAGCCTCGGCGCCGATGATCACGGTCTGCCGCTGCCGTTCCGCCTCCTCCACGGCCCGCAGCTTCTTGATGGACTCCTCCTGCTCGGCGACCGTACGGTCCACCGCGACCCGCTCACGGATGACCTCGGCGATCTCCCGCTTCTCCGCCTCGACCTCCTTCGACGCTGCGATCCGCGTCAGCTCGGTCTCCCGCTCCCGTGCGATGACTTCGAGGAGACGGTCCTTCTCGATCCGCTCGTTCTCAATGGCGATGACCCGCTCGCGGTTCTTGGCGGCGACCGCGACCTCGCGTGCCTGGTTCTCCCGCTGCACACCGAGCTGCTCCTCGGTGCGCAGGAACGCGCCCTGCGCCCGCAGCCGCTCCTCCTCCACCACCCGAGCCGTCTCGGCTTCTTCCCGGGCCCGTACGGTGTCGATCTCCCGGCGCTGCTTGATCTCGGCATCCGACTGGCGGCGCTCCAGCTCCAGGATCGCCTCGCGGGCGTCGACGTTCTGCCGGGTGATCTCCTTCTCCTCATGGCGCTGTGCCTCGTTGGTGCGCACATGCTCCACGGCCGTCAGCTCGGTGATCTTCCGGATGCCCTGCGCGTCGAGGACGTTCGCGGGGTCGAGCTGGGTGAGCGGCGTCTGCTCCAGGTAGTCGATCGCCGCGTCCTCCAGGTGATAGCCGTTGAGGTCGACGCCGATGACCTCGATGATCCGGTACCGCAGCTCCTCGCGCTTGGTGTACAGGTCCGTGAAGTCCAGCTGCTTACCCACGGTCTTCAGCGCCTCGGAGAACTTCGCGTGGAACAGCTCCTGCAGCGTGTCCCGGTCGCTCGCCCTCGCGGTACCGACGGCCTGGGCCACCTTGATGACGTCCTCGACGGTCTTGTTGACCTTCACGAAGAACGAGATCCGGATGTCCGCACGGATGTTGTCCTGGCAGATCAGGCCCTCCTTGCCGGCCCGGGTGATCTCGATGGTCTTCACCGAGATGTCCATCACCTCGGCCTTGTGCAGCACCGGCAGCACGACCTGCCCGGTGAAGGTCACATCGACTTTCCGCATCTTGGAGACGATCAGTGCCTTGCCCTGCTCCACCTTGCGGAACAGGCGGGCGACGACGAGTACGGCGAGCAGGCAGACGGCGACGAGCGCGCCGATGCCCACGATCATGGTGACCATGGCATACGTCCTTGAGGCGTAAGGGAGTTCTAACGTGAGGAAGAAGAGCCGGGGTGAGATCCGGCGGCGCTTCGGGTCAGGCGGCCCGGTCCCGCAGATGAAGCGCGGTGTCACGTGACGTCCCCGAGCGGGAGTCCTCGCTGTCGGCGTCTCGCCGTCCGATGACGTCGCCCGTGCGGGCCTCGCCCGGCACGGACGGCCCGGGTTCCTCGGGGAAGAGGCGGTGCAACGGCCGTACGAGCACGCGTGCCACCCGCCAGCCGAGCAGCGGGGCCGCGGTCAGTACGGCGATCCCGATCAGCGCGCGCATCGGTCCCGACAGGACGAGCGGATCCAGGAGAACGGTCGCGCAGAGGCTGCCGAGCCAGGCGGCAACCGTCACCAGTGAGAACCCGACGGAGACCGGGACCCCGCCCAGTCCCCAGACTTCGGCGTCCGCATCGTCGTCGAAGCTGCCGGGGTGGGCCGCACCCACCGCGACCAGCAGCCAGAAGCACACGACCACGCTCAGGGCGACGGTGAAGGGGAAAACCGGGTAAGTCGTGGCGGCCTCGAAGAACGTCCGCATTTCCGATCCCCCGATCGTCCCGATCCGTGACAGCCTCAGCGCACACTTCAGACCTTGGTGCCGGTCACCTGCCGGTGCCCGGCATCGAGGCCGATCCGTGTACTCCCCTCCCGACCAATCCTGCCTGGAGAAGACTCAGAGCACATTGCTGGCTTCCGGCAATCTTTGCCCGGTCCTCCATGCCGGTTCCCGCTAAGAGGACGTCTCATTTGGCTCGGTCGGTAGTCTGCGTTCGTGGACATCGTGGAGCGTCTGGTGCCGGATGAGTTGTGGGAGTTGTTCGAGCG
>NZ_JBHVDD010000077.1:0-49643 GCF_042802995.1 Streptomyces sp. NPDC057438 | reverse complement strand
CCCACGGGCTCGCCGCTGTCCTCCGCCGACCGTCGGAACCGCCCACCCGAAGGCCGGATTGCCCCAAATGCCCTACACGCGAATCGGTCCTATCGTGAAGTCATGGAGCATGCCCTCAGTCCCGCGACCCTCACCGAACTGCGCCGGCCGCGGCCGTACCCCGCAGTGTCGGTGCTGACTCCGACGCATCGCAGGGAACCCGAGAAAACCCAGGATCCGGTCCGGCTGCGCAATGTCGTCGCCGAGGCCAGGAAGCGGCTGGAGCACGACCCCGCCGTGACGCGCGAGCGGCGCGCCGAGGTCGTCCGGCAGCTGGACCAGGCGGTGGCCGAGGTGGATCTGGCGCACGCCGAGGACGGTCTGGTGATCTTCGCGGCGCCCGGTGAGCACCAGGTCTGGTCCCTGGCCCGGCCGGTGCCGGAACGCGTGGTGCTCTCGGACACGTTCCTCACCCGGAACCTGGTGGCCGCGCGGGCCGCCGAGCGGTCGTTCTGGGTGCTCTCCGTCTCCTCGGACCGGGTCACGCTGTGGAACGGGGGCGGCGACCGGGTCACCGAGGCGCACACCGGCGGATTCCCGCTGACCAGGGAGCGCGACAACTTCGACGCCGAGCGCCAGGAGCGGACCGGCGACCTGCCGTCCGTCTTCCGCGACGAGGACACCCGCCGCTTCCTACGGGACGCCGACACCGCGCTGGCGCGGGTCATGCGCGCGCGACACCGGCCCCTGTACGTCACCGGGGCGCCGGCCGCGCTGTCCCTGTTCGACGAGATGGGCACGGTCACCCGGGACGCCACGCACATCCCGCACGGCGGTCTGGCGCACGGCACCCCGGACGCCGTGTGGCAGGCGGTCCGGCCGCTGGTCGCCGCCGAGGAGCGCAGGCACGCCGACCTCGTGGCCGGGCGGCTGGAGACGGCGCGCGGCAGCAAGGCGTTCGCGGCCGGTCTCGACGAGATCTGGCAGAACGCCCAGCAGGGCCGCGTCCAGCTGCTGGCCGTCGAGGAGAACTACCGCGCGCGCGTGCGGTCCGACGGTGGCGGCGCCGGACCAGGCGGGGCGGGCGGCGGCCATCTCGTGCCGGCCGAGAGTGGCGACCTCGACGCCCGCGAGGACATCGTGGACGAGATCGTCGAGCGCTGCCTGGACACCGGCGCCGAGATCTTCTTCGTCCCCGACGGCATGCTCGGCGACGCCCCGGGCATCGCGGGGGTCCTGCGCTACTGAGCGCGCGGACCCGGCCCGCGTGTCCCGTATCGCGGCGTCCCGGTGTCGGCCCGGCCGGCACGGCACTCCCTCACACGCCGCCGAGGAGTGACGTCAGCCCCCGGTCGAGCGCCGGGCCCAGCTCCTCCCTCCCGGCGGGGACGACGCCGTAGCTGCGCTGCAGGAAGCGCTGGAGCGCCACCTTTTCGAACCGGAGGAGGGCGGTGCCGTACGGGGAGTGCAGTTCCACCACCGTGCGCAGGCGGCCGCAGGGCCAGATGTGCACGTCGCCGCTGCCGGCGGGCGCCCGCACCCCCTTCTCCAGCAGCTCACGGGAGAAGGTCCAGGTCACCATGGTGCCGTTCAGCGAGATGTCGGCCGGGAAGTCGAGGTGCACGGCCAGCGGATCGTCGGAGGAGTAGCGCAGGCTCGCGGGCACCGGCACCTCCCGGTCCTCGGCGGTGACGAGGAGAGCGCGGGCGGGCTGTTCCAGCGTGACGGTCATTGAACGGTCTCCGTTTCGGTGAAGCACTTCCTGCGACGCGGGCCGGCCCGTGCGCCGACGTGCGTTCTCGACCTCGCGGAGGGTTTTCGTGGCGCGCGACTCCCTGGATTCATCACTGTGACCCATGTCACTCGATTCCCTTTCGGGGCGCTCGTACATATGCCCGTCGAACACGGGAATGAAAGGCATGTGACGGGAGTCGACGCTCCGTCAAGTCACGTACGATTCCCACGACTTGGGGCCCGCGCAGGCGTACCGACACGCAGGGGACGATCCCGACCGCAAGGACGGTGACATATGCCGGAAGCACCACCGCATCGTGTCTTGCCAAATCCCTTACAGCGCATCGCGGGCTGTGCGACAGTCGTAATCGGCCCTTACGTCAGCGTTGGTCGTACCGTCCCCCATCGGAGTACGTGATGCCGTCCCCTCTCTCTGCGGATCGTCCCGCCGCCCAGCCGCCCCGTCGCGGCACGGTCGACGCCCTCATCTCGCAGACGCGGCGGCTGCGGGGTGACGTGGACGCCGTACGCCGTGACGCGCCCGTCGACCCGGCCGACCCCGAGGTCCGCTGGCAGCACGCTCTCTACGACCTGGCCTTACATCAACTCAGCGACCTCGACGAGCACTTGGCCCAGCTGCGCGACGGCCCCGCCCCCCCACCGGCCCCCGCGCCCCCGGCCGCACCGCCCCCGGCGTCCCCGCGCCCCTCCCTGCTCAGCCGGGTCGGCAGCGCCGAGTGGAACCTGCTCACGGACGAGGCCGACTGGTCCGGGGAGCTGTACCAGATCCTCGGCCGCGACCCCGCCTCCCCACCACTCACCCTCGACGAACTGCCGTCGCTGGTGCTCGACGAGGACCGGCCGACGCTGACCGCGATGGTCACCGACTGCCTGATCGACGCCAGACGCATCGACGGGGAGTTCCGGATCGTGCTCCCCGACGGCGGGGCGCGCACCGTGCACATGATGGGCGAGCCCGTTCTCGACGAGGACGGCGCCACGGCCTCGATGTGGGCCGTCCTGCGGGACGTCAGCGAACTGCGGCGCAGCCAGCGGGCGGAGAGCGAGACCCGTGACTCGCTGCAGCGTCAGCGGCACATCGCGCAGACCGAGCACCGGCTCGCGGTCGAACTGCAGGAGGCCGTGCTGCCGCCGTGGCGCGCCTCCCTGCGGCTGCCCCGGCAGGGACCCGAGAGGCTGGACCTGGCCGCCCACTACCTGCCCTGCTCGACCAGCGCGCTCATCGGCGGCGACTGGTACGACGCCCTAGAACTTCCCGGCGGCGAGAGCCTGTTGAGCGTCGGGGACCTCACCGGACACGGCGTGACCGTCGCCTCGGGCATGGCGATGCTGATCGGCGCCCTGCGCGGCATGGCGATGGCGGGCACCGAGCCGGGCCGGCTGATGGCCTGCCTCAACCAGTTACTGGACACCACCGTGCAACCGGCCCTCGGCAGCGCCGTCTGCTGCCGCTACCGCCCGGCGACCCGCACCCTCGTGTGGGCACAGGCGGGGCACCCCGCCCCGCTGCTGTTCCGCGACGGGACGGGGCACGTGCTGACGGCGCCGGACGGCGTCCTGCTCGGAGCGACCTCCGGTGCCGTCTACGGGCAGGCCGAAGTGACGCTCGAACAGGGCGACCTGCTGCTCCTGCACACCGATGGACTGGTGCCCCGGCACGGAGGAGAGGCGGCCGTCGAACGGCTGCTGGACCTGGCCCCGCGGTTCGGCGGGGCCCGTACGGCCCAGGAATGTGTACGGACGGTCGTGGAGGAGTTCGGCGAGGCCGAGCGTGCGGACGACGCCTGTGTACTCGTCGCGAGGGTCAGCTCCTGAGGACGTACCGGTACCGGCTCCGGACGGCCCGGAGGCCGTGCCCGGCGCTCACGCCGGGGCGATGTCGCCCTTGTTCTTCGACTGGGGCTTGGGCAGGGCGAGTCTGAGCTCCTCCCGCAGTTCCTGGATCTTCGGATAGCTGGAGTACTGACCGGTGAGCCGGTACATCTCCCGCAACCGGTCCCACGTGCGGTGCGAGGAGTTGGAGCCCATCGACATCAGGGCGAGGCGCGCGTACCGGTCGGCCTGTTCGGGGTCGTCGCCGATGAAGCAGGCCGAGGCCATGGACAGGAAGTCGAAGATCTTGGACCGCTGGCGGCCGTCGACGCGCAGCTCCAGTGCCTTCTGCGCATAGTGCTGGGCCTGCTTGGCCGCGGCCGGGTCGTGCTCCGCGAGGGTGCGGTAGGCCAGGGCCTGCATGCCGTAGAGGTCCTCCTCCTTGAACATCTGCATCCAGCTGGGCGGCGGCACGTCCGACCGGTCGGAGACGAACAGGTCCTCGGCCTGCCCGAGCGTGCGGCGCATGGCCTGGCCCTTGCCCATGGACGCCTGGGCCCAGGCCTCGACGGTGTGGAGCATGGCCCGGGTGCGGGGCAGCACCTGCTCCCCGGAGCCGGAGTGGGCGAGCTTCATGAGGTCGAGCGCCTCGTCGGGCTTGCCGAGGTGCACCAGCTGCCGGGCCGCCCGGGAGAGGGCCTCGCCGGCGCGGGGCCGGTCACCGCCCTCCCGGGCGGCGTGGGCGGCGATGATGAAGTACTTCTGGGCGGTGGGTTCGAGGCCGATGTCGTGCGACATCCAGCCCGCGAGGACGGCGAGGTTGGCGGCGACGCCCCACAGGCGCCGCTGGATGCGTTCGGGGTGGTGGTAGGAGAGCATGCCTCCCACCTCGTTGAGCTGTCCCACGACAGCCTTGCGTTGCAGCCCGCCGCCCCGGGCCGCGTCCCAGGCCCGGAACACCTCGACCGAGCGCTCCAGTTCCTCGATCTCCTGCACCCCGATGGGGGCGGCCTCGTAGCGGTCGTACCCGGCGGGGTCGGCGTGCAGGGGGTCGTCGAGGTCGGGAGCGTCGGCCGCGAAGGCCGGATCGGTGTGCAGCCAGTCGTGCATGGCGCTGCTGAGAGCAGGTCCCGCGGTGAGCGCGACACCCGCGCCCACCAAGCCGCGTCGGTTGAGCATGAGGTCCATTCCCGTGAATTCGGTGAGGACCGCGGCAGTCCGTTCGGGCGCCCACGGCACGCCGTCGGGATGTTCCGCATTCCCGTCGCCCCGCCGTTTCCCCGTACGCCCGTGCCGGACCAGACCGAGGTCCTCGATGGTCACGACACGGCCGAGACGCTCGGTGAACAGGGCCGCCAGCACCCGTGGCACGGGATCGCGCGGGATCTCTCCCATGTCGATCCACCGCCGCACCCGTGAGGTGTCGGTCGCCAGCTGGGGGTGGCCCATGGCCGCCGCCTGCCGGTTGACCAGTCTCGCGAGCTCTCCCTTGGACCAGCCGGCCAGGCCGAACAGGTCTGCGAGTCGAGTGTTGGATGGTCCGCTCACGTCAAGCCCCCAGGTTCTCGGCTGAGTTGAATGTAGCCCGCTGTCAGTTGCACGGGGACTATTCGCCAGGCTTCGCCAGGGTGCGCTAGATGGTGTGCCACGGCCCATCCGGTGTCAGGTAGGAAAGCGCCACCCCGACCCGGTCGCCCCGACGGGCACTCCCCAGGGTGCCCCCGGACGGCCGGGGCGGGCAGCGCGTGACATTGCCGGCACACGAAGGGATCTGTCTCCCCCATGTACGCAGCATCGTCCTCCGTGTCCGCTCCCCCCCGGTCGCTGCACCCCCGTCAGCCGGGCGGCGGCCCCTACCTCGACCCCACCCGCACGGCGGCCCCGGTACTCGGTGCCGGACGGGCGCGGCGCGCGCCGGGGCTCGGCACCCAGCCGCTCAGCGGCAGACTCGACCTGTCGGGTCCTCAGGGCGCGCAGCTCCGCACGGCGATCGCCTCGGTGCATCGCATCTGCCCGGAGTTCACTCCGGTCCAGGTGCTGCGCCGCAGCGGCCGCTCGGTGCTGCTCGTCGGTACGACCGGGCGCAGTACGGCCGTCGCCAAGTGCTTACTGGATCATTCCTCCATCTGGGAGGAGCGGTTCCGGCACGAAATAGCCGCATACCGCTCGTTCGTCCGGCACCGTCCGCCAGTGCGGGCGCCGCGGCTGATCGCGGCGGATCCGGACAACTGCACGCTGGTCATCGAGCGGATGCCCGGCCGGGTCGCCGCCCTGCAGCGGCATCCGGTGGAGGCGCCGCCGCGCGCCGACATCCGGGCGGCGCTCGGCGCGATCTGCCGGCTGAACGCGTGGCGGCCGCCGGCGGGGACGTTCGACGCCCCGCTGGACTACGCGGAGCGGATCTCCCGCTTCCATGAGCTGGGTCTGCTCACCGACCGCGACATGGGAGACCTGCAGAAACTCCTGCACGGCATCGCGCACGCGTCGGGCCGTCAGGGCATGGGCCAGTTCTGTCACGGCGACGCCCTCCTGTCGAACGTCCTGCTCTCACCGGCCGGTCCAGTGCTGGTGGACTGGGAGCACGCGGGGTGGTACCTGCCGGGGTACGACCTGGCCACACTGTGGGCGGTGCTCGGGGACGCGCCGGTGGCGCGGCGGCAGATCAGTCAGCTGGCGCAGTCGGCGGGCCCGGCCTCGCGGGACGCCTTCCTGGTGAACCTGATGCTCGTGCTGACCCGGGAGATCCGTACCTACGAGACGGCCGTGCAGCGTTCGATGCACGACGCGACCCCGACGGCACCGGGCCCGGCCCACCCGGCCGCCGCGTCGGCCGGTGAGGAACAGCGGTTGCTGCTCAGGCGACTGCACGACGACTGCCAGTTGGCCCGCAAGGCCGTCCGGGCGGCGGTCGGCACTCGCTGACGGGAACGAAGGCCCGCGGTGCGCCCCTGTGCAAGGGGGTGGCGCGCCGCGGGCCTTTGCCGTGCCGGCGGGCCCCCGGCCGACACGGCACGGACCGCCGGGGCGCACGGCCCCGTCGTCACGGGGTCGGCAATCACCGCGGAACGGACCTTCTGCGGGCATGATTGACGGATCGTCGGCCGACCGGCACCACTGGTGCCGTCCGGTCCCGCACGCCCCCGTCAACGCCCCACCGTTACAGGAGGCCGCCTTGCGAGGTTCCCCCACCGACCGCAGGCCCACCCCGCACCCCGGACGCAACCGCAGAGCAGCGTTCGCCGCAGCCCCCGCCGTCCTGCTGCTGCCCCTGCTGGGCGCGGCTCCCCCCGTCGGCCAGCCGTCCGCCGCGTCGGCCCGTCTGCAGGGCGCGTTCGGCGCCGCGGCCGCCGAGTACGGCGTACCGCGCGAGGTACTGCTCGGCGTCTCCTATCTCCAGTCCCGCTGGGACACGCACGGCGGAGCGCCGAGTGTCACCGGCGGCTACGGCCCCATGCATCTCACCGACGCCCGTACCGCCCTCGCCGATGCCCCGCACCACAGCGAGGGCGACGAGGACCCGCGCGGCGACGACTCGCGGCCGCTCCTGGCCGCCGAGGCCGGCCGGCCCGAACCGGCCGAACTCCCGTCCCGGCTGCGGACGTTGACGCGGGCCGCCGAACTGACCGGGCTGCCCGAGCGGAGCTTGCGCACGGACCCCGCCGCGAACGTGGCGGGCGGCGCCGCCCTGCTGGCCGCCGCGCAGCGGGAGCTGCGCGCACGGCCGAGTGCCGATCCGGCGGACTGGTACGGGGCCGTGGCCCGTTTCTCCGGTGCCGACGACCGGGCGACGGCCGCGGCGTACGCGGACGAGGTGTTCGCGGTGATCCGCGGGGGCGCCGAGCGCGTCACGGACGCCGGCCAGCGGGTGGCCCTGAGCGCCGAGCCGGGTCTCGTCCCCGCTGCCGGGCAGCTGTCACGGGCGGGGCTGCGCAAGTCGGCCGCGGGCGCCACGGAGTGTCCGGCGACGGTGTCCTGCGAGTGGATCCCGGCCGCCTACGCGGAGTTCGGCGACCACGACTACGGCAACCACGACCTGGCCGACCGGCCGAACTCGCAGCCCGTGCGGTACATCGTCGTCCATGACATCGAGGGCTACTGGGACAGCGCCCTCGAACTGGTCCAGGACCCGACGTACGTGTCGTGGCAGTACTCGCTGCGCTCCACGGACGGGCACATCGCGCAGCACATCAAGGCCGAGGACGTGGGCTGGCACGCCGGCAACTGGTACGTCAACGCGGCGTCGATCGGCCTGGAGCACGAGGGGTTCCTCGCGTCGCCGGACGCCTGGTACACGGAGGCGATGTACCGCGCGTCGGCGCGGCTGGTGCGGTACCTCGCCGACAAGCACGGCATCCCGCTGGACCGGCAGCACATCCTCGGCCATGACACCGTGCCCGGACCGACGACGGCGACGGTCCGGGGGATGCACACCGACCCCGGCCCCTACTGGGACTGGCGGCACTACTTCGAGCTGCTGGGCGCACCGCTCGGCGCGACGTCCGGCGGCGACAGCGACATGGTCACCATCCGCCCGGACTACGCCGCCAACCGGCCCGTGTTCACCGGCTGCGCGTCCAGCGGCGCGGCCTGCGCGGTGCACGGCTCCAGCGCCGTGCGCCTGTACAGCCGACCCGACACGACCTCGCCCCTGATCAAGGACATCGGGCTGCGGCCGGACGGCAGCGCCTCGACGACCGGGGTGAACGACCTCGGATCACGGGTCTCCACCGGGCAGCAGTACGCGGTCGCCGAGCGGCAGGGCGACTGGACGGCGATCTGGTACCTGGGGCAGAAGGCCTGGTTCAAGAACCCCGAGGACAAGCCGACGGCGGTCGGCGCTGCCGGTCTGCTGGTGACGCCCCGCGACGGTCTCGCGGACATCCCGGTGTACGGCCGCGCCTACCCGGAGGCGGCGGCGTATCCGGCAGGCGTGCCGGTGCAGGAGGTGTCCCCGCTGCCGTACAAGCTCCTGAAGGGCCAGCGGTACGTGGCCGGCGGCAAGGTGCCCGGCGAGTACTACTACGCCGTCTCCTTCGACACGAGCGGGCATCGGGTCGTGGTCGGCGATGACCTCTACTACGAGATCCAGTTCGGCCACCGGGTGGCGTTCGTGCGGGCGGCTGACGTGCGGGTGCTGCCCGCCGCGTGAGGACGACGAGGCGCGAGGAAGGGCCGGGTGCGCGCACCCGGCCCTTGCCGTCTTCGTCCTCTGCCGCCCTCAGCCCTGCTGGAACAGCTCCGCGGGCAGCGGCTTGAGCAGGGCGTACAGGTCGTCGGTGATGGGGCGGTCCCAGGCGGCGATGGTCACCAGGACGTTGTCGCTGCGGTCGAACTGGACGCAGGAGATCCGGGACTCGGAGAGCTTGAGGCGGCGGACGATCAGGAGGTTGTCGCCCTGCATCACCGGGAGGTCCTCGGAACCGACGACGGTGATGTCCTCCTCGTTCTCCAGCGCGATCAGCAGCTGGCTGACCTCGAAGGGGATCTCGCCGTCGGAGACCTCGCGCGCCGGGGAGCCCTCCGGAAGGTTGCCGATGATCATCGCGGGGCCGCGGCCGCCGTAGAGGTCGTAGCGCAGGAAGACGCCCTGGCAACTGCCGTCGGGGGCGGGCAGCAGACCGGCGCCGAGATTGCCCGGCCAGTCGCCCGGATCCATGGCCAGTACGTCGAATTCGGGACCGGCGGGAGTGGCGCTGCGGCGGCGGAGGAAGGACATGCCGCAATGGTACGGCGTGCCGTCCGGCGGCGGGGCCGAGGGAGCCGCGGGGGCGGGGGTGTTCCGGGGGACGGGTGTGGCTGCCGTGCCCGGTGCCGCCTCGGGAGCAGGGAAACGGGGGCGACTCCCCGTTCGGCGGCGTCCCAGGCCGTCCGTCAGGGCTGCGGCCGTCCGTCAGGGCTGCGGCCGTCCCCGTGTGCCGGAGCCGGTGGGTTCGCCGTCGGGCAGGGGTGCCGCGCCCGCGACGGTGCTCCGGCGGGAGGTGTCGACCGCGGGGGCCAGGAAGGCCGCGCAGACCACGCAGGCGAGGACGACGAGCATGGCGGGCCGCAGACCGATGTGCTCGCCGAGGAGGCCGAGCCCCGGCGGGCCGACGAGGAAGGCGACGTAGCCGATGACGGCGACGAGGCTGACGCGGGCCGTCTCGTCGGGGCCGGACTCGCCGGCGGCGGAGAGCGCCAGCGGGAAGCCGAGCGAGGCGCCGAGACCCCAGAACAGCACGGCGGCCCCCGCTACGGCGGGGCTGTCGGAGACGACGACGAGGAGCAGGCCGAGTGCGCCGGAGGCGGCACTGGCGCGCACCACGGTGATGCGGCCGTAGCGGTCGAGGACGTAGGTGCCGGTGAAGCGGCCGACCGTCATGGCGGCGGCGAATGCGGCGTAGACGAGGGAGCCCGCGGTGGGGTCCATTCCGTGTCCGTCGACCATGAGCAGGGGCAGCCAGTCGTTGGCCGAGCCCTCGGCCAACGCCATGGCCAGGACGATCGCGCCGATGAGGAGGAGTCTGCCGTCCTTCCACACCGCCGGGTGGTGTTCCTCGGCGCCGCCGTCCCGGGTCCCGGTGGGGGCGGTACGGCCGGTGCCCGCCGGGATGGAGCGCACCGCGTGGAGCAGGAGGCCGACGCAGACCGCGACGACCGCCGCGAGATGCCAGTGCACCGGGACGTCGGCCGCCGTCGCCGCCATGCCCGCGCCGGCACCGCACACCGTGCCCAGGCTGAAGAAGCCGTGCAGCGGGGGGAGCGTGGTCCGCCCGCTGATCCGCTCGACGTCGGCACCGTCGACGTTCACCGCCACGTCACCGACGCCCATGCCGGCGCCGAAGGCGCACAGGCCCAGGGTCACCAGGGGCACCGACGCGGCGAAGCCGCCCCAGCAGATCGTGACCATCCCGGCCAGCAGCAGCCATGTCCCCCAGGCGATCACGGGGCGGGTGCCGTACCGGGACACCAGCCGCCCCGAACAGCTGATCCCCAGCATGGAGCCGAGCGACAGCCCGAACAGGACCAGTCCCATCTGCGCGGTGGAGACGTCCAGCCGGTCCCTGATCGCGGGCGTGCGCGTCACCCACGACGACATCGAGATGCCGGCGAGCAGGAAGACGAGGAACAACGCCTGCCGGCGTCGGCGCACGGCGTCGTCCATGAGACTGCTTCTCCTAGGGAGCGGAGCCACTGCGGGCCCCCTGCGGCACCCCCTGGCCGAACAAATGTACAGGCCTCTCCTGTTCCGGGGTTCGGGCGCCGGGTCCGTCTCCTCCGCGCCGAGGGGTGCCGACGGGCTCCGGCCGCCCACCGACACCGCGCGTTCACCCGCTCAGGTCAGGTCGAACTCGCCCTCGCGGGCCCCCGACACGAAGGCGCCCCATTCGGCGGGGGTGAAGATCAGCGAGGGGCTCTCGGGGCTGCCGCTGTTGCGCATGGCGATGAAGCCCTCGACGAAGGCGATCTGGACATCTCCCCGCCCCTGGCTGCTGGACCGCCAGTCCGCGTCGGTCAGGTCCAGTTCCGCCGGCTTGTGCCAGCCGTCGAGGGATCGCTGCTGCATGGTGGTCTCGGCCACGTCCGTGCTCCTCCCGGTTCGTCGTCCGCCCGCCAGACTAGCGATCGGCCCCCACCGCCGACAGGCCCACGTGAGGGGCGGGTTCAGGTCGTGGGCGGCTCGGCGCCCACCAGCCACATCGAGAAGAACTGCGATCCGCCGCCGTAGGCGTGTCCGAGCACCCGGCGGGCACCCTCCACCTGGTGTTCTCCCGCGAGGCCCCGCACCTGCAGCGCGGCCTCCGCGAAACGGATCATGCCGGAGGCGCCGATGGGATTGGTCGACAGGACACCGCCGGACATGTCGACCGGGAGGTCCCCGTCCAGCTCGGTGACCCCGGACTCGGTGAGCTTCCAGCCCTCCCCCTCCGCGGCGAAGCCCAGGTTCTCCAGCCACATCGGCTCGTACCAGGAGAACGGCACGTACATCTCCACCGCGTCGATCTCCCGGCGGGGATCGGCGATGCCCGCCTGCCGGTACACGTCGGCCGCGCAGTCCCGTCCCGCGCGCGGCGACACGCTGTCCTTGCCCGCGAACAGCGTCGGTTCGCTGCGCATCGCGCCGCCGTGCATCCACGCGGCGGGCCGGGGCGCGCGGGCGGCCCCCGCCCGGTCGGTGAGGACCATCGCGACGGCCCCGTCGGAGGACGGGCAGGTCTCGGAGTAGCGGATCGGGTCCCACAGCATGGGCGAGGCCTGCACCTTCTCCAGCGTGATGTCGTGCTCGTGGAGGTGGGCGTAGGGGTTCTTCAGCGCGTTGCGGCGGTTCTTGTACGCGACGAGGGAGCCGACGGTGTCGGGGGCGCCGCTGCGTCGCATGTACGCCCGCACGTGCGGGGCGAAGAAGCCTCCGGCGCCGGCCAGCAGCGGTTGCTGGAACGGGATCGGCAGGGACAGGCCCCACATGGCGTTGGACTCGGACTGCTTCTCGAAGGCGAGGGTCAGCACCGTGCCGTGGACGCGGGAGGCGACCAGGCTCGCGGCGACCAGCGCGGTCGAGCCGCCGACCGAGCCCGCCGTGTGCACCCGCATCATGGGTTTGCCGACGGCGCCGAGCGCGTCCGCGAGATACAGCTCGGGCATCATGACGCCCTCGAAGAAGTCGGGCGCCTTGCCGATGACGACGGCCTCGACGTCGGCCCATGTCAGCTCGGCGTCGTCCAGGGCCCGTCGGGCGGCCTCGCGGACGAGCCCGGCGATGGACACGTCACGGCGCGCCGCCACGTGCTTGGTCTGGCCGACTCCCACGACGGCCACGGGCTCCTTGCTCATCGCGGATCCCCTTCGAGTACGGCGACCAGGTTCTGCTGCAGACAGGGGCCGGACGTGGCGTGTGCCAGCGCCCGGTCGGACTCGCCGCGGTGGATGCGAGCGGCGGCCTCGCCGATCCTGATGAGCCCGGCGGCCATGACCGGGTTGGCGGCCAGGGCCCCGCCCGACGGATTGACGCGCACCCCGTCGTCGAGCCCCAGCACCTCGCGCAGGATCACCTCCTGCGAGCTGAACGGCGCGTGCAGCTCCGCGGTGTCCACGGGGCGTTCGAACACCCCGGCCCGTTCGGCGGCGAGCCGGGTGGACGGTGAGTCGGTGAGATCGCGCACGCCGATGCCGTGTGCCTCGATGCGGTGGTCGATGCCTCGGATCCAGGCGGGCCGCTCGCACAGCTCCCGGGCCCGCTCCCCCGCGGCGAGGACCACGGCGGCGGCGCCGTCGCCGATGGGCGGGCAGTCCCCGGTGCGCAGCGGCCGTACGAGGTAGTCCCCCTGCGGCACCGGACCCCGCAGCTGGGCGTGGGAGTTGGCGGCGGCGTCCGCGCGGCTGCGGGCCCCGACCGTCGCGAGCGCCGGCTCGTCCGTGGCACCCGCGTCGATGAGCGCCCGGGCCTGGAGGGCGGCCAGCGCGACGGAGTCGGGCCACAGCGGGGCCATGTAGTACGGGTCCAGCTGCCGGGTCAGGACGTCCCGCACCGATCCGGGCGAGGACTTGCCGTAGGAGTAGACGAGGGCGGTGTCGGCGTCCCCCGTCCGCAGCTTCACCCATGCCTCGTACAGCGCCCAGGCCCCGTCCATCTCGACGTGCGACTCGGAGATCGGCGGCCAGGCGCCGACGCCGTCGAGGGCCAGGGTGAAGGAGAAGGCGCGCCCCGCGAGGTAGTCGCTGGAGCCGGAGCAGGTGAAGCCGATGTCGGAGGTCTTCAGCCCGGTGGCCTGCATGACCTCGTGGAGCACCGGCATGAGCATCTCCACCTCGGAGACGTCGTCGCTGGTGCGCCGGTGGTCGGTCTGGGCGAAGGCGACGACGGCGATGTCCCGTGCCCCCGTGCCTGGTCGTGCCTCGCGCGTCATAGCGTCTCCCTGTACGTCTCGTAGTCCGCGTCGGGTTCGCCGGTGGGCCGGTAGTGGTCGGGATAGCGGGCCCCCTCGGTCCACACCGGTTCGACGCGCAGCCCCATGCGCACCTGGTCGTAGGGGATGCCCGCGATCCGGCCGTGCAGGGCGAGCCCGGCGCCGTCGAGGGCGATGTGGGCGTAGACGTAGGGGACTTCGATGTCCAGGTTCTTCGCCTTGATGTTGACGATGCAGAACGTGGTGACCGTCCCGCCCGGCCCGACCTCCACCTGTTCCGCCGTGGCCACCCCGCAGGTCGGGCAGGCGCCCCTCGGCGGGACGTACACCTTCGAGCAGGAGGGGCAGCGTTCGCCGACCGTGCGGCGGCCGCCGAGGGCGTTGATGTAGCCGGTCTGGGCGCGGCCGGGCGAGTAGGTGTAGTCGAGGCGGGCGGGGGCGACGATGCCGGTGACGGCGTCGTCGAAGGCGCCGCTGTGTCCGGCCGGTTCCTCCGCCTCCCCGTCGTACGGCTCGAAGCAGGCGATGTCCGTGATGGCACCGGACCGCTCCTCGGCCCAGCGCACGCGGACGCGCATCCCGGTCCGTACGGCGTCGGGGCCGGGCGCGTCGAGGGCGTGGAGCAGGGCCGTGTCGGCGCCGTCGAGCCGCACCAGCACCCAGGCGAAGGGGGTGGCCAGGGGCTGGCCCCGGCGTGGCTCGTGGTTCCAGGCCCAGGTGGTCACGGTGCCGGTCGGCGCGACCTCGACCAGGTCGCGGATCTCCTCGGCGGTGACGGGGTCGTACTCGACGGGCGGGACCAGCACCCGGCCGTCGCCGGTGCGTACACCGAGGAGGACACGTTCGCGCAGTCCGGTGAGGAAGGCGCTCTGCACGGGCCCCAGGGACCGGGTGAACGGGAACTCCAGGGTGAGGGGTGCTTTGAGGATTGCCGACATCGAAGGTTGCCTCCTTCAGCAGAGGGGCAGGGACACGCCCCGCTTTCGGGGGCGCGGTGAACTGCGCGACCGGCCACGGCCGACCCGCAGCCGGAGCACGACCGCGCCGAGCACGACACCTACGCCCGCTTGTACACAGGGGCCCGCTTCTCGGCGAAGGCCCTGGCCCCTTCCTTCGCGTCGGCCGTGTCGAAGACCGGCCACCCCCGCTTCAGCTCGGCCGCCAGCCCCTCCGCCTCGGTCATCTCGGCCGTCTCGTAGACGGACGCCTTCACGGCCTCGACGGCCAGCGGCCCGCACGCGTTGATCCGTTCGGCGATCTCCAGGGCCTTGGCCAGGGCCGTGCCTTCGGGCACGACCTGCCCGATCAGCCCGATCGCGGCGGCCTCGCGCGCGCTGTAGGGCCGCCCGGTGAGCAGCATCTCCAGCGCGTGCGTGCGCGGGATCTGCCGCTGGAGCCGGACCGTGGAGCCGCCGATCGGGAACAGCCCGCGCCGGACCTCGAAGAGGCCGAACGTCGCCGACTCGCCCGCGACCCGGATGTCGGTGCCCTGGAGGATCTCGGTGCCGCCGGCGACGCAGTGTCCCTCGACGGCGGCGATCACCGGCTTGCGGGGCCGGTGATGGCGGAGCATGGCCTTCCAGTGCAGGTCGGGGTCGGCCTTGAGCCGATCCCGGTACTGCTGCCCCTCCATCCCCTTGCCCGCGAGGGCCTTGAGGTCCATGCCCGCGCAGAAGGCGCCGCCCGCTCCGGTGAGGACGATCGAGCGGATCTCCTCGTCCTCGTCGGCCCGGATCCAGCCGTCGTACAGGCCGACGAGCATCGGCAGCGAGAGCGCGTTCTTGGCTTCGGGCCTGTTGAGCGTGAGCACCAGTGTGCCGCCTTCGCGCCGCACGGTGAGGTGTTCGGTGCCGCCCATCGGGGTTCTCCCTCCACAGGAAACGAGAACAGGTTGCAGGAGACGGGTCGGCACTTCAAGGGTTTTCTGACAGTCAGTCAGATTTCTGCGCGAGGACTCTTCACAGTTGTGCCGCCCTTTGCTCTGATGACCGGCAACCGAGGGGCAGCGAGGTCAGGAGGAGCGCGGTGGAGTACAACCTTGCCGACCTGTTCGAGTCGGTGGTCGACGTGGTTCCCGACCGGGCGGCGCTCGCGTATCTCGACATCCCCGGCACCGGCGCGGAACACCGCCTCACGTACGCCGAGTTGGACGCGGCGGCCAACCGGATCGGGCACCATCTGCTGGCCAGCGGGATACAGCCGGGCGAGCACGTGGGGCTGCACCTGTACAACGGCATCGAGTACCTGCAGACCGCGCTCGGGTGCCTCAAGGCCCGGATCGTCCCGGTGAACGTCAACTACCGCTATGTGGAAGAGGAGTTGGTCTACCTCTACCGAGACGCGGACCTGGCGGGACTGGTCTTCGACGCGGAGTTCACGCGGCGGGTGGCGGCCGCGCTGCCGCGGACGGAGAAGCTGCGGCATCTGGTGCGGGTGGGGACCCCCGCGCCGGACGCGCCCGCCCTCGACGTGACCGGCTTCGCCGAGGCGGTGGCGGCCGCGTCCGACGGGCGGGACTTCCCGGCCCGCTCGGGAGACGACCAGTTCATCATCTACACCGGCGGCACCACGGGCATGCCCAAGGGTGTGATGTGGCGTCAGGAGGACCTGTTCTTCTCGGGGCTGGGCGGTGGGGCCCCCACCGGCGAGCCGGTGAAGTCACCCGAGGAACTGGCCGAGCGCGTCGCGGCCGGCGGCGACGGGATCACGTTCTTCCCCACGGCCCCGCTGATGCACGGCACCTCCACGCTCACCGCGTTCATCGGGTTCAACTTCGGCCAACGGGTCGTGATCCACCGCAAGTTCGTGCCCGAGGAGACCCTGCGGACGATCGAGAGGGAGAAGGTCACCAGTGTGTCGCTGGTCGGCGACGCCATGCTGCGCCCGCTCATCGACGCGTTGAACGGCCCGATGAAGGGCACCGACTGCTCGTCCCTGTTCAGTGTGTCGTCGTCCGGGGCGATCATGTCGGAGACGGTCCGGCAGCAGTTCCAGGCCCTGGTGCCGAACGCGATGCTGCTGAACAACTTCGGTTCCTCGGAGTCCGGCTTCAACGGCACGGCGACAGCGGACTCGGGCGCGGGCGACGGCTTCCGCATCCGGGTCCACTCCCGTACGCGGGTCGTGGATCCGGCGACGTACGAACCCGTACCGGTCGGCGTGCCGGGGCGGGTCGCCCAGCGCGGGCATGTGCCCCTCGGTTACTACAACGACCCGCGCAAGACCGCCGAGACCTTCTTCGAGCGGGACGGCGAACGCTGGGTGCTCCTGGGCGACATGGCGACCGTCGACGAGGAGGGCGTCGTCACGGTCCTCGGCCGGGGTTCGCAGTGCATCAACACCGGCGGGGAGAAGGTGTACCCGGAGGAGGTCGAGCAGGCCCTCAAGGCGCACCCCGACGTGTACGACGCGCTGGTCGCCGGGGTGCCGGACGCCCGCTGGGGCAGTCATGTGGCCGCCGTGGTGCAGCTGCGCGAGGGCGCGGCCCAGCCGTCCCTGGAGGAGATCCAGACCCACTGCCGCACCCGCCTCGCCGGCTACAAGATCCCCCGCCAGCTGGTCCTGGCCGACGCGATCCAGCGCTCCCCCAGCGGCAAGGCGGACTACCGCTGGGCGCGCTCGGTGGCGACGGCGGCCGACCACTGACCGTGTGCGGCTCCCCCCTGACGGGTCAGGCCCGCCCGGCCAGCCGGTGCCGCAGGGCCGTGGCCGCCGGGGCGCCGAGGGCGTCGAAGATCTCCAGGGCCTCGGTCCAGTACGGCGACGGGTCGGCGCCGGAGGTCGTCGCCGCGGCCCGGCCGAGGATCTCCAGGGCCTCCGCCTGACCTCTGCGGTAGCCGCTCGCCCGGTGCGCGGTGAGGGCCCGGGTTCCGTACTCCATGGCGGAGTCGGGCTCCCCGTGCTCCAGTCCGCAGCGGGCGAGCACCGTCAGTGCCTGGTCCTCGACCAGGCGGTACTCCGAACGGTGGGCCAGTTCGAGTGCGGCGGCCGCCCGTCCGCGGTCGACGGGAACGGGGACGGACGCCAGTCCGAGCAGGGAGCGTGCCTCCAGGTCACGGGCGTCGCGCCCCCGCGCCAGCACCAGGGCCTCCTGGTAGGCCGTCGCCGCCTCCGCACGACGACCGACGGCCTGCAGTGTGCCACCGAGCACGATCCGGGAACTGGCGCTGTTGTGCTCGTCGGCGGTCTCGTCACTCAGGTCGACGGAGGCGGTGGCCGCCTCCAGCGCGCCCGCGAGGTCTCCCGTGTCCCCGCGGATCCAGGCCGTCAGGCGCAGGACGAACGCCTCGGTGTCGGGGTCCCCCACGTCGTGGGCCCTGCGCAGGAGGCCGTCCAGTTGCTGCCTCGCCCACCCCGTGTCCCCCAACAGGTGGCGCACCTGGAGCAGGTTCGTCGCGTTCAGCAACTGGTTGATCCGTGAGCCGAGTTCCGGGTGGAGGTCCGCCGCTCTGCGGTGGCAGTCCAGGGCATCGGACAGCCGGCCCAGCTCGCGGAACGTGTGGCCGAGGTTGTCCAGCACCACCGGGTGCCCCTGCGGCAGACCGTTGCGCCGGTCGATGTCCATGGCCCGGTCCAGGTGCTCGGCGGCCAGCCGCAGCCGACCACTGGTCTGGGCGACGGTACTGATGTTGTTGTGCGCGGTGGCGGCGCCCTCCAGCCAGTCCGCGGCTTCGGCCGCCGTCAGCAGCAGCTCGTAGTGGGCGATCGACTCGTCCGCATGCCCCTGCTGAAGGTGGGCGTCACCGAGCAGGTTGTGCACGGCGGCCTCGGCGAGCGGCTGTTTCGCGGCCCGGGCGGCGGCCAGCGTGGCCTCCCCCAGCGCCACCCAGTCCACGGTGTGCCGCCGGGTCCACGAACAGCCGCGCAGTCCGTCGGCGATGCGCCAGGCCGCCGGATGCCCCTCGGCCGCGGCCCGGTGGACCGTCGCGGCGAGGCCCGGCAGTTCGGCGTCGAGCCAGCGCGCGGCGGCGGTGGCGCTCTCCAGAACCGGCGGGGCTGCGGCCGAAGCGGTCCCCGCCGTCTCGTCGGACACGTCGGGCATGCGCTGCGTGCCGGGGTAGAGCAGGCGCGCACATCGGTTCACCGCGGCCAGCAGCCATGTGTAGAGCCTGGCGGCTGCCGACTCCCGCTCGGTGGTGCTCTCTTCCAGGCGCAGCCGCTCGGCCGCGTAGAGCGTCAGCAGGTCGTGGCAGCGGTACCGTCCGGGCCGGTGCTCGTGCAGCAGGTGGGCCGTGCCGAGCCGGTCCAGCAGCCGGGACGCCTCGCGTCGGGTGGTGCCGGTGAGGACGGCCACCGTCTCGACGCCGATGTCGGGGCCGGGCATCAGGGCCAGCAGCCGGAACGCCCGTCGGACCGCGTCCGGCAGGGCGTGGTAGGAGAGACTGAAGGCGGTGCGTACGGCGGACGCGGCGTCCCCCTCCACGGACAGCAGGCCCAGCCGGTCGCCCCCGGACAGTTCGTCGGCCTGGTCCTGGAGCGTGCGTCGGGGTGTGTGGTCCAGGTTGGCGGCGCAGATCCGCAGGGCGAGCGGAAGGTGGCCGCAGGCGTCGGCGAGCGCGGCCGCGGCGTCGGACTCGGCCTCGACGCGGGCCCTGCCGAGGGTACGGGCCAGCAGCAGCCGGGACTCCCGGGCCGCCAGGAGGTCCACGGCGAGGCGGTCGGCGCCGTCGCGGACCGACAGTCCGTCCAGCCGGTCGCGGCTGGTCACCAGGACCACACAGTCACGACCGCCGGGCAGCAGCGGTCTGACCTGGTCCACGTCGACGGCGTTGTCGAGGACGACCAGCATGCGGCGCCCGGCGACGAGCGTCCGGTACATGTCGGCGGCGGCCCCGGGGGTGCCCGGGATCCGTTCTCCCGCCACACCGAGTGCCATCAGGAACCGGGCCAGCGCCTCGACGGGACGCAGTGGCGCCACCCCCGGCGAGTGTCCGCGCAGGTCCACGAAGAGCTGCCCGTCCGGGAAGCGGTCGCGGACCCGGTGCGCCCAGTGCACCGCGAGGGCGGTCTTGCCGATACCGGCGGCGCCTGAGAGCACGCAGGTCCGGGTGCCCGATCCCGAGAACAGGGCGTCGAGCCGGGCCAGTTGCTCGTCACGACCGGTGAAGAACGGGATGTCGTACGGCAGCAGGGCGGGCACCACGGGCGACGCGACGGTGGCCGACGCAGCGTCGGCCGGGCGGGGCAGGTCCATCCGCAGGACGCGCAGGTGGGCCTCCGTGACCTCGGGTCCGGGGGTGACCCCGAGCTGGTCGTCGAGGCGGGTGCGCAGCATCCCGAACAGTCCGAGCGCGGCGGCCTGCTGGCCCGAGGCGGCGAGCGCCAGCATCATCCGTGCGTGGACGCCTTCGTGCATCGGGTCGAGGCCGGCGGCCTTCTGCAGTTCGTGGAGGGCGTCCGCGGGTCTGCCCAGCATCAGGGCCCCGTCCGCGTACGACTGGACGAGGGACATCCGCAGCCGGGTGAGCGACACCGCGGCCGGGTGCTCGCGCACGGGGTGCGGCGCGTCCCCGAGGACGGCCCCCCGCCACAGGCTCAGCCCCGCCCCGCTCCGGCGAACCGTCTCCTGGGGGGTGTCGTCCGACATCCGCAGCGCGATCTCGGTGAACTCCGTGGCGTCCGACTGGCCTTGGTCGAGGTGCAGCAGATAGCCGGTCCGGGTGCGGCGCAGCACCCCCTCCGACGCCCTGCGCGCGTCTCCCGCCGGGTCGAGCAGTCGGCGTAGCCGGGCCACGTAGGTGTGGACCAGGTTGACGCAGGTGGCGGGCGGACTCCCCTCCCAGAGGACGTCGACCAGCTCGTCCTGGCCGACGGACACTCCGGGCTGCAGGGCCAACAGGCCGAGGAGGTCCCGCTGTTTGGCCGCCGCCACGTCAACGGGCTCTCCCGAGACCCGGAGCGTCAGCGGCCCGAGCACCCCGACCCGGAGGGCGTCACCGCCGCGTGGCGCCTCATCGGTTTCCATCGCGGCTTCCAGTCCCAGCGCGGCGGCGACGCGCTGCGCCGACCGGCTGCCCCGTGACGGGGCCCGGCCGTGTTCGATCTCGCGGATGCTGCGTGTGCTGACCCCGGCGCGTTCGGCGAGCTGGAGCTGGCTCAGCCCCAGACGCACACGGTGGTCGCGAAGCCACTTCCCCAGCTGCTCAGGAGTACGCCCCACTGCGCCCGTCCCCCTCCGGTGCGCTGCCGACCACGGGGGTGAGAACGCCGGTCGAGCGCTCAACTCGCCCCGCCGGCAGTGATGTTGACGCCACATCATAGGACGAACAGCACGGGCGTGCGAAGCGCTCGGGGGCATGTCGCGTGGCGACGACCCGCGACGGGTGATTCCGTCGCGGGTCGTGGCGGTGTCGGGCCGGGGCGGTGGGTCACCGGGGTGCCACGGCGGGGTGGATCAGTCGGCGATCTCCGTCCACTTCCACTCGAGGCTGCCGGGGGTGAATCTGGCGACCCACACGTCCCCGTCGCCGTCCACGGTGAAGGTGTAGCTGTCGTTCGCCACGTTCCGGGAACCCAGTTCCTTGAGCAGGGTGACGTTGTGCGGAGTGTTCGTCCCGTACCAGGAAGCGGAGGGCATGTGGCCGTTGATCGTGTTCCTCAACTTGCCGTCCTGACCGAGTACGGTGACCTGCTCGCCACCGGGGATCGCCGCCGCGCCGCCTCCGTTCCTGACGGCCAGCGGGGAGGCCGGTGCCCCGAATTCCTTCCACGCCCCGCTCTTCACCGCCTCGTCCCAGGAGACCCGCCAGACACGTCCGTTGTTGGCCTGCATCAAGACATGCAGGTCGTTCTGCTCCCGGTACGAGATGACGCCCAGGGAGGACCATTCGGGATCGTCGTCCTGGAGCGGCGTGCCCCAGGAGAACCAGGTCCACCTGTCGTCGAGCGTCTTGTGCACGGACCACAGGACGTTGCGGTTGCTGATGGTGAAGGCGTAGGCACCGCCGCGGAAGGTCCCGAGTCCGGCCTCCTTCTCCAGCGCCTGATCGCCGACGGCGGGCATCTTGCCCATGTCCTCAGTCTCCCAGACGCCCTTGACGTTCTTGTACTGCCACAGCCGGTTGTTCTTGTCCCTCACCACCACCAGCCGCGCTCCGTCGCCGTCCACCTCGGTACCGAGGGCGCCTCGCAGTTCCCCGGAGCCTTGCGGGCGCGCGAGCTTCGTCCACCCGGAGGACCTGCCGTCGTGCTGGAACTCCCACAGATTGCCGTCCTCCGCGACGACGTAGGCCCGGACGCCCCGATCGACGCCCATCACGCCGGCGCCCGCCCGGATGTCGATGCGATCGCCGTTCGCCTTGGTCGGCGTGCCTCGGTTCGTCCTGGTCCAGTAGGAGCCCAGTCGGTCGAACTCCCACATGTCGCCGCTGTCGTCGATGGCGAACTCGACGGGCCGCCGCACGCCGTCTTCGCTGGTGACGGTAGCCAGTCCGACCTGTCTGCCCTGCTTGAAGTTCACGTCGCCGGCGCTCGCCGGTGCGGGTGCCATGAGGCAGGCGGTCAGCATCGCGAGGGTCACGGGGGCGAGTGCGGGACGCAGTCGTGCCATCCGGTTCCTGAGGGCCATGTCGTCTCCTTGGTCGTGGGGGCCGGCGGGTGCCGGCTGTGGTCCCCACGTTAGGAATCGGGTGGATCAGCGCCGCTGGAGCCGTTCTGTACCCGTCAGGCCCCCTCCGACCTGCACAGACGTTCCCGACCGGCAAGAACGGGAAGGCGGGGCGGCAGAAGAGGGGCAACCGTGTGAGCGAACGCCACGACGCTCGCCCGGAGCGGATGTCGCGACGCTCCGGGACGGGTGCTCACCGCCCGTCCAGGAAGGCCGTCACACTGCCGGCGAAGGACTCCGGGTCGTCGAGCCACGGGAAGTGCCCGCCGCCGGGCTGGACCGTGAACCGCGCGTTCGGGAAGAGGTCGGCCGCGCGGCGGGCGAGGTCGGGCGTCGGGCCGGTGTCGAGTTCGCCCGCGTACACCAGGACCGGCGCCGTCAGTGCGGCGAGCGCGGCACGGGTGGCGGGCGGGTCGTAGGCGCCCGCGGAGCCGTAGACGGCGGACGCCTCGTCGTTCGTCTGTTCCTCCTCGGCGGCCATGTGGGCGCGGGCGGTGTCGTCCCAGCGGCCGTAGAACAGCGGCATCATGGCGTCGTCGAAGGGGCCGCGGCCCGTCCAGGCCGCCTCGAAGGCCGCGTACGCCTCGGCGAACCACGGTTCGGCCGCGCGCAGACGGGCGGCGCGGAGGCGGTCCTCGACGGTCACCGGCAGACCCAGCGCCCAGGGCGTGGCGGTGATCAGCGCCAGGCGGGAGACCCGCTCGGGGAAGCGGGCCGCGTAGAGCGTGGCCAGGTTGCCCCCGGCCGAGTGGGCCAGCAGATCCATCCGGTCCAGGCCCAGGTGGACGCGGAGTGCCTCCACGTCGTCGACCTGGCGGTCGCAGCGGTAGGTCGCGGGATCGGCAGGGACGGCCGAGTCTCCCGTGCCGCGCAGGTCGAGCAGGACCAAGCGCCGGTGGGCCGTCAGGCCCCCGAGGTCGCCCAGGTAGGCGGAGGCGCGCATCGCTCCGCCGGGGAGGACGATCAGCGGCTCGCCCTCGCCGCGCAGGTGGCAGGCGAGTTCGGTTCCGTCGGGTGCGGTGAAGGTCGGCATGGTGCCGATCTTCACGGGCGGGCGCCGTACGCCGCAACGGAGTTCACGGCACGACCGCGCTCACACCCGCGTGAAGCGGTCCCGCAGCTCCCGCTTGAGGATCTTCCCGCTCGCGTTGCGCGGCAGTTCGTCCACGAAGTGGACCGTCTTCGGCGCCTTGAAGTGGGGCAGCTTCTCGCGCGCGTGGGCGAGGAGTTCGTCCGCCGTGACCTCTCCCCGGCGTACGACGACCGCCGTGACGGCCTCGATCCAGTGGTCGTCAGGCAGGGCGATCACCGCGACCTCCGCGACCGCGTCATGGGTGTGGAGCGCGTCCTCGACCTGGCGGGACGCGATGAGGACCCCGCCGGAGTTGATGACGTCCTTCACGCGGTCGACGACGGTGAAGAAGCCGTGGGCGTCGCGCACGGCGAGGTCCCCGGAGCGGAACCAGCCGTCGCGGAACGCCTCGGCCGTCTCCTGCGGCTTCTCCCAGTAGCCCTCGCAGAGTTGCTGCGACTGGTAGACGATCTCGCCGGGGGTGCCGTCGGGCACCTCCGCGCCGTCCTCGTCGACGACCTTCGCCTCGACGAACATGACGGGCCGCCCGCAGGAGTCCAGGCGCCCCTTGTGCTCGTGCGGTCCGAGGACCATCGCCAGCGGACCGATCTCGCTCTGCCCGAAGCAGTTGTGGAAGGCGAGCTTCGGCAGGCGTTCCCTGAGCCGTTCCAGGACGGGCACCGGCATGACCGACGCCCCGTAGTACGCCTTGCGCAGGCCGGCGAGGTCACGGGTGGCGAAGTCGGGGCGGTTCGCGAGGGCGATCCACACCGTGGGCGGGGCGAAGAAGCTGTCGGCGCGGCCCTCTTCCACGAGGTCGAGGATGCGGTCGCCGTCGGGTGCGTCGAGGATCGTGTTCGTGGCGCCGACCGCGAGGTACGGCACCAGGAAGACGTGCATCTGCGCGGAGTGGTACAGCGGCAGGGCGTGCACGGGCAGGTCGCCCGCCTGGAGGTCGAGGGCGGCGATGGCGCTGAGGTACTCGTGCACCAGCGCCCGGTGCGTCATCATCGCGCCCTTGGGGAGCGCGGTGGTGCCCGAGGTGTACAGGAGCTGGACGAGGTCCTCGGCGCGGGGCTCCTCACCGTCGTACGGCTCGGTGACGGCGAGCCGGGCGAGGAGCGAGTCGTCCGCGTCGCGCAGCGGCAGCGCGCGGGTGCCCTCGGGGAGGTTCCCGGCCAGGCCGGGGTCGGTGAGCACGAGCGTGCTGCCGGACTGGTCGAGGAGGTAGGAGAGGTCGTCGCCGGTGAGGTGCTGGTTGACGGGGACGTGCACCAGGCCGGCGCGGGCGGCGGCCAGGAAGGCGATGAGGTAGGCGTCGGAGTTGTGGCCGTAGGCGGCGACACGGTCGCCGGGCCGCAGTCCGGTGTCGCGCAGGGCGCGGGCCGCGCGGGAGACGGCGTCGTCCAGCTCGGCGTAGGTCCATGACCGGTCGCCGTAGTGGAGCGCGACGCGGGCGGGCATGCGCCGGGCACTGCGCCGCAGGGTCCCGTCGACCGTCACACTGCGGCCTGCCGTCATGTTTCCCGCTCCTTCGTCCACGTTTCCGACGCCTGATCCTCGTTCCGTCCCGCGAGCGAGGTCAAGCGCGCCGCCCCGCGTCCGGGCTCCCTCACCCGCGACCGGATCCCGGCACACCTGGCGGGAAGTCGCTCAACTCCGGCCGTCGGGCGGCGAGTCACCTTGAGGGAGAACCCCTCATCCGTATGGACTACGCAGACACGTGTCGACATGCTCAACCATCCCTTTCCTGACCGATGTTGGGAGCTGTATGCGCACCCGCCTCAGACGGCTGGCGGTCTCGGCCGTCGCCCTGTTCATCGCCTCGGCCGTCCTGCCCTCGGCCACCGCCGCCGACGGCGCGCGGACCGAAGACCACCGTACGTCTCACGGTGGTCTGTCCGCCGTGATCCGCTACACCGAGTACGGCGTTCCGCACATCGTGGCGAAGGACTACGCGAACCTCGGCTTCGGCACCGGCTGGGCGCAGGCCGCCGACCAGGTGTGCGTGCTCGCCGACGGGTTCGTCACCGTGAAGGGGGAGCGCTCCCGCCACTTCGGGCCCGACGCGGCACCCGACTTCTCGCTCTCCTCCGCCACCGTCAACCTCACCAGCGACCTGTACTTCCAGGGTGTCCGGGACGCGGGTACCGTCCAGCGGCTGCTGGAACGGCCCGAACCGCTCGGCCCCAGCCGCGCGGTCAAGGACCTGATGCGGGGCTGGGCGGCCGGGGCTGAGGAAGAACCGGATCACCGACCCCGCGTGCAAGGGCGCCGCGTGGGTCCGGCCGGTCTCCACGCTCGACGTGTTCTCCCGCGCGTACGCCCTCGCCGTGCTCGGCGGCGAAGGGCGCCTGGTGGACGCGATCACCACCGCGCGACCGCCGGCCCCCGGCACCTCGGGCAAGGCCGCCGCGCCGGACGCCAGGGCCGCGGCCCGCGCCGCGAGCGAGCTGTTCGGCGCCGCGAACGCGGACATGGGGTCCAACGCCGTCGCCTTCGCCGGTGACACCACGGCGAACGGCCGCGGTCTGCTGCTGGGCAACCCGCACTACCCGTGGGCCGGCGGCCGCCGCTTCTGGCAGGCGCAGCAGACGATCCCCGGCGAACTGAACGTCTCGGGAGGGTCGCTGCTCGGCTCGCCGATCACCCAGATCGGCTACAACGCGAAGGTCGCCTGGAGCCACACCGTGGCGACCGGCGTCCCCATGAACGTCCATCAGCTGACCCTGGACCCGGCCGACCCGACCACGTACCTCGTGGACGGCCGGGCGGAGCGGATGACGAAGCGGACCGTGACCGTCGGCGTGAAGGACGGCTCTCCCGTCACCCGCACCCAGTGGTGGACCCGGTACGGTCCGGTCGTCACCTCGCTCGGCTCCGACCTCCCCCTGCCGTGGACGGCCGGCACCGCCTACGCCCTGAACGACCCCAACACGGCGAACCTCCGCTTCACCGACACCTCGCTGGGCTTCGCCAGGGCGGGCGGCACGGCGGACGTGCTCGCGTCCCTCGCCCGGCACCAGGGCCTGCCGTGGGTGAACACCGTGGCCGCGGACTCCGCCGGGCACACCCTGTTCACCCAGTCGCAGACCCTGCCCCGGATCACCGACGAGCTGGCGGCCCGCTGCTCGACGCCCCTGGGCCGGGCCACCTATCCGGCGGCGGGCGTCGCGATCCTGGACGGCTCCCGCGCCGACTGCGCGCTCGGCAGCGACGGCGACGCGGTGCAGCCGGGGATCTTCGGGCCCGCGAGGATGCCGACGCTGAAGGACGCGCCGTACGCGGAGAACTCCAACGACAGCGCGTGGCTGGCCAACGCGGACCGGCCGCTGACCGGGTACGAGCGGGTCTTCGGCAACGTCGGGACGCAGCGCTCGCTGCGGACGCGGGGCGCGGTCGAGGACGTGGCGGCGATGGCCGACAGGGGTGGCCTGACCGTACGGGACCTGCAGCGGCAGCAGTTCGCGAACCGGGTGCCCGCGGCCGACCTCGCCGTCGAGGACGTGACGCGGGCGTGCGCCGCGCTGCCGGGCGGCACGGCGACGGACAGTGACGGCACGGCCGTCGACGTGTCCGGGGCGTGCGGTGTGTTCCGGGCCTGGGACCGGACCGCGGACAGCGACAGCGCGGGCGCGCTGCTGTTCGACCGGTTCTGGCGTCGGCTGAACGCGGTGGTGCCGCGTGCGCAGTTCTGGAAGGTGCCGTTCTCGGCGGCCGACCCGGTCGGCACCCCGAACACGCTGAACACGGACGCGCCCGGCTTCGCCACGGCCCTCGCCGACACGGTCCGCGACCTGCGAGCGGCGGGCGTGGCCCTGGACGCGAGGCTCGGTGACCACCAGTTCGTCGTACGCGACGCCCGGCGCATCCCGGTGTCGGGCGGTACGGAGGCGCTGGGCGTGTGGAACAAGATCGAGTCGCCGTGGGACTCCGGCAAGGGCGTCTACTCGGAGGTCTCGTCGGGTTCCAGCCACATTCAGGCGGTCGGCTGGGACGGTGGCCGCTGCCCCGTGGCCCGCACGCTGCTGACGTACTCGCAGTCCTCCAACCCGAATTCGCCCCACTACCTGGACCAGACGCGGCTGTTCTCGGCGGAGAAGTGGGTGACGTCCCGCTTCTGCGAGAAGGACATCCTGTCCTCGCCGAAACTGAAGGTGGTCCGTGTGAGCCAATGAGCCGAAGGATTGTGGTGCCGCCCCCGGTCGGGGCGGCACCATTCCTGTGTCAGCAGCATGCCATTGGCATATCACCACTCTTATCGAGGAGGCCGCCCGGTGGCGCAGGACTCGTTACGCCCCGAGACGGATTCGACCGCCATGATCGATACGACGGTGCCGCACTCGGCCCGTATCTGGAACTACTGGCTGGGCGGCAAGGACAACTACCCCGTCGACCACGCGGCGGGCGACGCCTTCCGTGCGGTGTTCCCCGGGATCACCGACCTGGCCCGCGACTCCCGGGCCTTCCTCGGGCGCGCGGTCACCCATCTCGCCGCCGAGGCGGGCATCCGGCAGTTCCTGGACATCGGCACCGGCCTGCCGACCGCCGACAACACGCACGAGATCGCCCAGCGGGTGGCGCCGGACGCGCGGATCGTCTACGTGGACAACGACCCGCTGGTCCTGACCCACGCACGGGCGCTGCTCACCAGCACACCGCAGGGCATGACCGACTACATCGACTCCGACCTGCACGACCCGCACACCGTGCTGCGGGAGGCGGCCAGGACGCTGAATCTCTCCCAGCCGGTCGGGCTGACGATGATGCAGGTCAGCGGGCACATAGCCGACTACGACGAGGCGCGTTCCATCATCGGCGCCCTGATGGCCGCCCTGCCGTCCGGGAGCTTCCTCGCGTTCAACGACAGCGTGGACACCCACGAGGCCAACGCCGAGGCCACCCGCCGCTACAACGAGAGCGGCGCGGCCCCCTACCGTCTGCGCAGCCCCGCCGAACTCGCCGGATTCTTCGACGGCCTGGAGCTGCTGGCCCCGGGCGTGGTGCCGCTGAACGACTGGCGGCCGGACCCGTCGGCGGCCGGCGGATCCGGCGAGGTGATCGCGGTGGGCGGGGTCGCGCGCAAGCCGTGAGGGCCGCGCGCAAGCCGTGACAGCGGCGTTCGAGCCATCAGAACGGCGCTCAGGCCGTGAGAGGGGCGCTCACGCCATGAGTGCCGCGCACGGCCCCGGTCCTCAGACGGCCTTCTGCCGCCCCTCCCAGTACGGCTCGCGCAACCGGCGTTTGTAGAGCTTGCCGTTGGGGTCGCGGGGCATCGCCGCGGTGAAGTCGACGCTCTTCGGGCGCTTGTACCCGGCGAGCCGACGGGCACAGTGGGCGAGGATCTCCTCGGCGAGCGCCGGCCCCGCAGTGAAGCCGGGGGCGGGCTCGACCACGGCCTTGACCTCCTCGCCCCAGTCGTCGTGCGGGATGCCGAAGGCGGCGGCGTCGGCGACGGCGGGGTGGGTGAGCAGGGCGGCCTCGATCTCGGCGGGGTAGATGTTGACGCCTCCGGAGATGATGAGGTCGATCTTGCGGTCGCGGAGGAAGAGATAGCCGTCCTCGTCGAGGAGACCGAGGTCGCCCACGGTGAAGAAGTCACCGATGCGGTTCTTGCGCGTCTTGCCCTCGTCCTTGTGGTACGAGAAACCGCCGGTGCTCATCTTCATGTAGACGGTGCCGAGTTCGCCCGGCGGCAGCCGGTTGCCGTCGTCGTCGAAGACGGCGAGTTCGCTGATGGGCCAGGCCCTGCCGACCGTGCCGGGTTTCTTCAGCCAGTCCTCGGCGGTGGCGAAGGCGCCACCGCCCTCGCTGGCCGCGTAGTACTCCTCCACGCAGGCGCCCCACCACTCGATCATGGCCCGCTTCACATGGTCCGGGCAGGGCGCGGCCCCGTGGATGGCGTGCCGCATGGACGACACGTCGTAGCGGGCGCGCACCTCCTCGGGAAGGGCGAGGAGCCGGTGGAACTGGGTGGGCACCATGTGGGTGTGCGTGCAGCGGTGGGCGTCGATGGCGCGGAGCATCTCCTCGGGCGTCCACTTGTCCATGATCACCAGCCGGTGCCCGATGTGCAGGGACGCGCCGGCGAACTGCAGGACGGCCGTGTGGTAGAGCGGCGAGCAGACCAGGTGGACGTTGTCGTCGAACGGCCTGATGCCGAAGATGCCGAGGAAGCCGCCGAGGTAGGACTCCTCGGGGAGCTTGCCGGGCAGCGGGCGACGGATCCCGCGCGGGCGGCCGGTGGTGCCGGAGGTGTAGTTCATGACCCAGCCGAGGGTGCGGTCGCCGGGCGCCGACTCGGGCTGTCCGTCGAGGAGTTCGGCGTACGGGCGGAAGCCATCGGCCGGGCCGACCGCGTACCGGTGGCTCGCGGGGAGCTTCGCCTCGTCGGCGGCGTCGCGGGCGGCCTCGGCGAAGCGCTCGTGCGCGATGAGCACCTTGGCGCCCGAGTCGGACACGATCCAGGCGATCTCGGGGCCCACCAGGTGGTGGTTGACGGGGACCAGGTAGAAGCCGGCCTGGGTGGCGGCGAGGTAGGCGGTGAGGAATTCGACGCCGTTGGGCAGGACGACCGCGAAGGCGTCGCCGCGTTCCAGCCCGGCGGCCCGCAGTCCGTGCACGAGGCGGTTGGTCTCGGCGTGCAGACGTCCGGCGGTCCACTCCTCCCCGTCGGGCGCGACCAGCACCGCACGGTCGGGGTCGGCGGCGGCCTGCGCCCAGAAACCCTGGGGAGGCTGGGCCTGGGGGGCTCCGTTCCGGGGGGCCCGGGCGGCTTGCGGGGCCCGGTCTGGGGCGGGCCGGTCCTCAGCACCACGGTCCTGCGCGGGCCGCTCCTGAGCGCCACGCTCCTGCGCGGGTCGGTCCTCCGCGGGTCGGTCCTCCGCGGGTCGGTCCTCCGCGGGTCGGTCCTCCGCGGGTCGGTCCTCCGCGGGTCGGTCCTGAGAGGCTCGGCTCACTGTCCCCCGCTCCTTCCGGCGATCCGGTTGATGTGGTCCACGGCCCGCTCGAAACCCCGGGTGAGGTCGTCGAAGACGGCCTGGACGCTGCGTTCGCTGTTCATCCGGCCGACGATCTGTCCGACCGGTGTGCCGAGCAGCGGCTCCACCTCGTACTTCTGGATGCGGGAGACCGCCTCGGCGACGAGCAGCCCCTGGAGAGGCATGGGCAGGGTCCCGGGCCCGGCGGGGTCGTCCCAGGCGTCGGTCCATTCGGTGCGCAGCTGACGCGCGGGTTTACCGGTGAGCGCGCGGGAGCGGACGGTGTCGCCGGAGTCGGCGGCGAGCAGCTTCTCTATCAGCCGGGGCGAGGGCAGTTCGGCCTCGGTGGTGGTCAGCCACAGCGAGCCGAGCCAGACGCCCTGGGCGCCGAGCGCGAGGGCGGCGGCCACCTGCTGTCCGCTGCCGATGCCTCCGGCGGCGAGGACGGGCAACGGGGCCACGGCGTCGACCACGTCGGGGGTGAGCACCATGGAGCCGATCTCACCAGTGTGGCCGCCGGCCTCGTAGCCCTGGGCCACCACGATGTCGATGCCCGCCTCGGCGTGCTTGCGGGCGTGGCGGGCGCTGCCGGCGAGCGCGGCGACGAGGACACCCCGCTCGTGGGCGCGGTCGATGACGTCGGCGGGCGGTGAGCCGAGGGCGTTGGCCAGCAACTTGATCGGGTAGTCGAAGGCGACGTCGAGCTGGCTGCGGGCGACCTGTTCCATCCAGCCGGTGATGCGCCAGCCGGACGCCTCGCCCTCGGCCAGCTCGGGTACGCCGTACTTGGCGAGGGTGTCCTGGACGAACTGCCGGTGCGATGCGGGGATCATGGCCTCGACGTCGGCCTCCGTCACCCCCTCGACCTTCTTGGCCGGCATGACGACGTCCAGGCCGTACGGCATGCCGTCGACGTGGGTCTCGATCCAGTCGAGATCGCGCTTGAGGTCGTCGGGGGCCGTGTAGCGGACCGCGCCCAGCACCCCGAAGCCGCCGGCCCGGCTGATGGCCGCCGCGACCGCGGGGAACGGCGTGAAGCCGAAGACGGCGTACCGGACTCCGAGTGTGTTGCTCAGCTCCGTCTGCATGGTGCGCAGGATGCCGCAGTCCTGTGGACGAGGGAAGAGTTTTTCTGATGCACCGTCAGATTTTGTGGGGTCCTCGAGGCCCTGATGAGGGTCTCGCGCCCCTGGGGGACGGGTGCTTGACTGGGCGTCATGAGTGAAGGCGTGGAGGGCTCCGGGTCCGGGTTGAGCCGTCGGCAGCTCGGCCGGCGGGTGCTGGCGGTCGGTGGGGGTCTCGCCGCGCTGCCCTTTCCCGCCGCGCCGGTCGTCGCCGCCCCCTCCTCCAGGGCCGGCCGTCCGACCCTGCGCCACGGTTCGCCCGCGCGGGCCGGGCTGCTCGCCGAGCATCTGGAGCGGCTCGTCACCGACGCGGAGGCGTTCCTGGGACCTTCACCCCGGCACCCCTGGTACGCGGGTGCCGTGCTGCTCGCCGGACGGGGCGGAACCGTCGCCCTGCACCGGGCGCTCGGGATGGCGGTGCGGTACTCGGCGTACGACGAGAAGACCGACACGGGGGTGGAGTTCCCGGCGGAGCAGCGGATTCCGATGGCACGGGACACCGTCTTCGACCTCGCCTCCGTGTCGAAGCTGTTCACGTCGATCCTCGCGGTGCAGCAGATCGAACGGGGTGCGCTGGCCCTGGAGGGGAAGGTCTCCTCGTACCTGCCCGAGTTCGGGGCTGCGGGCAAACAGGACATCACCGTCCGCCACCTGCTCACGCACACCTCCGGGTTCCGCTCCTGGCTCCCCCTCTACAAGGAGCCGACGTACGAGGGAAAGCTCCGGCTCGTGTGGAACGAGGCGCCGCTGAACCCGCCCGGCTCGACGTACCTGTACTCGGACCTGAACCTGATCTCGCTGCAGCTCGTCCTGGAGGAGATCACCGGTCACGGTCTGGATCAGCAGCTCCGGAACGAGATCACCGCTCCCCTCGGGATGGACCGTACGCGCTTCAATCCCCCGGCCTCCTGGAAGCCGCGCATCGCGGCGACCGAGGACGCCCGTCTCCCCTGGTCGGGTCTGGACCGGGGGCTGGTGTGGGGAGAGGTGCACGACGAGAACGCCTTCGGCCTCGGCGGGGTCGCGGGCCACGCCGGTGTCTTCTCGTGCGCCTGGGACCTGGCCGTCCTCTGCCGCACGCTGCTCAACGGAGGTGTGTACGGCACGACCCGCATCCTGACCCCCGAGTCGGTGGAGCTGATGTTCACCGACTTCAACACCTCGTTCCCCGGCGACGAGCACGGGCTGGGCTTCGAGCTCTACCAGCACTGGTACATGGGTGCGATGGCCACCCCGCGCACGGCGGGACACACCGGCTTCACCGGCACCTCCCTCGTGCTGGACCCGACCACCGACTCCTTCCTCGTGGTGCTCGGCAACTCCGTCCACCCGGTGCGCGGCTGGCGGTCCGGATCCGCGCCCCGGGTCGCCGCGGCGAACAACCTGGCCCGGGCCGTTCCCGTACGCCCCGCCCGGGGCCGCACGTCCTGGTTCTCCGGCATGGGCACCGCCACCACGGCGACCCTCACGCTCCCGCCGCTCGACACCGCCAAAGCCGGGCGGCCCCGCCTGCGCTGCGCCCTGTGGTGGGACACCGAGCCGCAGGCCGACGCCCTCTTCCTGGAGACCTCCACCGACGGCGGCGGAACCTGGCGGCCGGCGGCCTTCACGACCGTACGGGGCGGGGAGGCCCCCGGAGAACATCCGTCCGGGTCGGTCACGGGGTGGTCGGGCCGGGCATGGCACCGGGTCACCGCGGAGTTGCCGGAGGCCGACGGGCTCACCGTGCGCTGGCGGTACACGACCGACCGGAATTACGTCGGCCGTGGCGTGTACGTCGACCGGCTGCGGGTCACGGCGGGAGGCAGGACCCTGTTCGTCGAGTCGCGGCCGGCGGACGCGGGACGCATCGCCGCGGTGGGCTGGACGGCTGCCGCCGACTAGAAGCGCGAGGCGCGGGCTGCGGCCCTGCTGATCGCGGGCCAGGGCGGCAGGGGTGGCGCGGCCACCGGACGATGCCCGACCGGGCCCGTCCCTACGACAGGCCCGAACCGCCTGCCCCGGTCCCCTCCAGGACCACCATGGCCGCGTTGTGGCCGGGGACCCCGCTCACCCCGCCGCCCCGCACGGCACCGGCCCCGCACAGCAGGATGTTGGCATGGCGGGTCTCGACGCCCCAGCGGCCGGTGCCTTCCTGGGTGTAGGGCCAGGCGAGGTCGCGGTGGAAGATGTTGCCGCCGGGGAGGCCCAGGTCGCGTTCGAGGTCGAGAGGGGTCCGGGCCTCGATACAGGGACGGCCGTCGGCGTCGGTGGCCAGGCAGTCGGCGAGGGGTTCGGCGAGGTGGGCGTCCAGCTGGGCGAGCGTGGCCTTGAGAAGGTCCTCGCGTACGGCGTCGTTGTCGGTCTCGAACAGTCGCGCGGGCGTGTGCAGGCCGAACAGGGTGAGCGTCTGGTAGCCCTGTTCGACCAGCTCCGGGCCGAGGATGGTCGGGTCGGTGAGGGAATGGCAGTAGATCTCGGAGGGCGGAGCCTCGGGGAGTCTGCCGGAGGCGGCCTGGGCGTGGGCGGCGGCCAGTTGGTCGTAGCCCTCGGCGATGTGGAAGGTGCCCGAGAAGGCCTCGCGCGGGTCGACGGACTCGTCACGAAGGGCCGGCAGCCGCTTGAGCAGCATGTTCACCTTGAGCTGGGCGCCCTCGGCGGGGGCGGGCGGTTCGTCACCGGTCAGCGCGGCCAGTTCCTGGGGCGAGGCGTTCACCAGGACGTGCCGGGCGGCGACGGTGCCTTCCGCGTCGGCGGTCCGGTAGGTGATCTCGGCGGACCGGCCGTCCGTCGCGATCCGGCGTGCCTCGTGGCCGGTGGCGATCACGGCACCCGCCGCGCGCGCTGCCGTGGCCAGCGCGTCCGTGAGCGCGCCCATGCCGCCGACGGGCACGTCCCAAGCGCCCGTACCGCCGCCGATCACGTGGTAGAGGAAGCAGCGGTTCTGCCGCAGCGAGGGGTCGTGGGCGTCCGCGAAGGTGCCGATGAGCGCGTCGGTGAGGACGACACCGCGCACGAGGTCGTCGGCGAACCGCGCTTCGACGGCCACGCCGATCGGCTCCTCGAACAGGACCCGCCACGCCTCGTCGTCGTCGATACGCGCGCGCAGGTCGTCGCGGGTGGGCAGGGGCTCGGTGAGCGTCGGGAACACCCGTTCGGCGACACGGCCGGTCATCGCGTAGAAGCGCTGCCATGCCTCGTACTCGCGGCCCGAGCCCGTCAGCCGCGCGAACGCCTCGCGGGTACGGCGCTCTCCTCCGCCGACGAGGAGGCCGGTGGAGTGACCGTCGCGTTCGACGGGGGTGTACGACGAGATCGTGCGGCCACGGACACGGAAGTCGAGGTCCAGGTCCCGCACGATCTTCCGGGGCAGCAGGCTGACCAGGTAGGAGTACCGCGACAGCCGCGCGTCCACCCCCGCGAAGGGCCGGGTGGACACGGCGGCGCCGCCGGTGTGGTCCAGCCGTTCCAGCACGAGCACGGAACGACCGGCACGGGCCAGGTAGGCGGCGGCGACCAAGCCGTTGTGACCGCCTCCGACGATCACCGCGTCGTACGAGTCGTGCGGCCGGGGTCCGTCCGGGCGTCCGGGGCGGTCGGGGTGCGCGGGGTGTGCGGGGGTGGCAGCCATGGCTCTTGGTAACACGCGATGATCGAGGTCGGCCAGGGGGACGCACAGAATCGCCGCTACCTGCGTAGACAGCAGATTGAGCACACTATTCCTGAGCCGAAGGACCCGTGCCAACCGCCGACGCCGGGGCCCCAACGGCGGCCGTCCCACCGGGTTCGACAAGCAGTTGTACAAGCGCCGCAATGAAGTCGAGCGCACGATCAACCGGCTTAAAAACTTCCGGGCCGTAGCCACGCGCTACGACAAGCGCGCCTACGTCTTCCACGGCACCGTGACCGTGGTTTCGATCCGCCTGTGGCAACGGCCGTGATCGGCCGGCAATCACGGGAACGACCACGGAGTCGTCTCGGTCTGTCTGGCTGGCGTGCTCAGCAACGCGACCAGGCTTCCCGGGGCAAGAAGTGGGGGAGGTCGTCCAGGGCCTCACGAGGGACGAACACCGGCCGCGTGAGGAGGTGATCGCCTGCGCGTTGCACATCCAGAACGACACCCAGTGAGTCCGACCCAGGAACCCCAGCACCCATGTAAGAAAGCTCCGAATACGGCTCACGGGCTTCGGCACGGTCGAGCATCCACTGCTCCAGAACGGAGGGGACCCGGCCGACCAAGGCCACACCCTCCACGAAGACCTGGGGCCCTCCAAGTGCATCGATCACGACGCCGGCCAGCCGTTCCTCCCGATAGTAGAGCCTTAGACCGAACTCCCGGTACTCGCCTTCCTCCACGACGTCGACGGTCTCGTTTGCACGACGGCTAAGCCTGTGCCGCTGAGCTTCCCGTGTGACACCGCTCAGTGCCTCCGACGCCTCACTGGGCCGCATACCAAACGCCAGCGGCCCCACGCTCACGAACGGGTCCAAAGTCCATTGCTGCCGTTCATCATCCGCCAGCACATGCCACCACTTGAACATGACCACGGAGGCTACGGCAGCGCCACGGAACCCCGGCCACCGGCTGCAAGATCCGCCGGACAGGTCCTAGCCGCCGGCTTTGTGCGGTAGACGAAGGCGTGATCGCGGCCGTCGGAATTGGCGATCTCACGGATGTAGGTGAAGTCCTCGACGACCCGGAGCGCGCCGCGCAGGATCGCGGCGGCGATGGCCTTGCCCGGGTACGGCTTGAAGGTGACGGGGCTGGTGAAGACGACGTCGGCGGCCAGCAGAGCGGCCACGGCGTCCAGGTCGCCGCTCCCGACGGCCTTGCGGAAGGGATGCATGAGCCCACCTCTGATACTCAGAAATGTGAATAGACGTGGTGGAGCGTCGAAGGCCCGTTAGGGCTTGTGCACAGGGAAGGAGTGGCCTATTAGTCAAGTTATTGATTAATCTGCTAGCGTGCGCCATGGCTTTGCGGAACGCGGTCATGGCCGCACTGTTGGAGGGCGAGGCGTCCGGGTACGACCTCGCGAAGGCGTTCGACGCGACGGTCGCCAACTTCTGGATGTCGACGCCTCAGCAGCTCTACCGGGAGCTGGATCGCATGGAGGCCGAAGGACTCGTCGCGGCCCGCGTCGTCGAGCAGAAGCGCCGCCCCGACAAGCGACTGTTCTCCTTGACGGAGGCCGGGCGGAAGGCCGTCCACGCCCACACCGCCGAGCCCTTGGGTAAACCGGCGGTGATCCGGGACGAGTTGCTTGTCAAGGCGCAGTGCCTGGACGCGGGCGACATGGAAGCGGTCCGGACCGCCGTCACCGAGCGCATGGAGTGGGCCACCGCCAAGCCGGCCCGCTACGAGCGGCACCGGCAGCGCCTGCTCGACGGGCGCTCCGAGGAGGCGTACTTCGCCGAGGCCGAGCGCATCGGCCCGTATCTCACCCTGCTGCGCGGGATGTCGTTCGAGCGGGAGAACCTCCAGTGGGGGGACATGGCGCTACGCAGGCTCGAACAGCGCACGGCCGCGCTCCGGGCCGACGGCTGACAGCGGCGGTTCCACCCATCCCGTTAGTCAACAAAGTGAATACCTGGACGGTCGTGAGCAGCCCGGCCTCTCGCGGGTCGTCGGTCTGTGTCCGAGCGAGGACCGGCTGCGGCTTCTTGTCGGCGGGATTGCGACGCAGTCCCTTGGGGCAACGGCCAGCTCTGCCTGAGCGGTCAGCTCCCTGCCTTCCTGCGCATAGGCCGACCGGCCAGCACGGCGAGTGTCGGGCGGACGGCGTTGCGCGCCGCCTCGGGGCTGGTGAGTGCGGCGACGGTGAAAGTGTCGCGGGGCGACGAGCGCGCCGAACAGCTTGCCCTTGCCGAGCTCCTCCGTCATCTCCTTCTCCTCCACCGCCTTCCAGTCGATCCTGTCCCCACCCTGGGAGGACTTTTGATCGACTGGACGATCCGCACTCCGAGGTCGGTCTGCTGCCACCGGCCTTCGCCCCCTCGTCCGCGACGGCCGGCCGATGAGCAGCTTGTGGAGGTGACTGGCAGGGTCGATGTTGGACTGACGTAGAACACGGTGAACAGCAGTGCCACGACGCCTACGACCACGTCGCTGACGATCCGCCGACGCTTCGCGCGCAGTACGCGCGGGGATGGATGTCACTCATTTCCAGCTCCCGTCCGGTGGAGAGCAGTTCAGCACGAGGAACCGCCGGCGTCGTCGCAAGCCGGCGCATCACACCGATGGGGAGGCGTCCCCAGCGGGCGCGGCCACCGGAAGCAGCGCCGGCCGCTTGGCCTGGCGGCCGTCGCCGGAGGAACGGCCACACAGGCGGCGGCCGACCCAAGGGCCGAGAAAGGTGCCGGCCCAGCGCAGTTCGGCACCCACGGTCCTCCAGACAGAGATATCTGCCCCCTCGGCCGGAAGGGGAAGGGTCCACTTGTCGTCGCTGCCCGGCAGACCGAGCGCCTGGGCCACGGCAGCCGCGATGCGCGTGTGTCCCAGCGGGCCGGCGTGCAGCCGGTCAGCACTCCACAACCGCGGATCGGTCGCCGCCGCGTACGCGGCCGTCTCCGCCACCACCACGCCGTGGCGGTCGGCGGCCTCCCGGATGCGCGCGTTGAGTGCGAGAACACGGTGACCGATCGGGCGGGCCAACGGCGTGATACGCCCGACATCGGGAAACATGAGGGTCGCGACGGTGGCGCCCTGCGCGGTGAGGGCGGCGAACATCGCCTCAACATGGCCGGCCACCTCGTCGAGGTCGCAGCCCGGGCGCAACGCATCGTTGACCCCAGCCACCACGGTGGCGAGGTCGGGCCGCATCGCGAGGGCCGGAGCCAGCTGCTCGGCGCGCACCTGACCGGCCTTACGTCCGCGCACCGCGAGGTTGGCGTAGAGCAGGCCGGGGCTGTGGCGGGCGACCTGCTCGGCGAGCCGGTCCGCCCAGCCCCGAAAACCACGGACGTCGTCGCCGTCCCCGAGCCCCTCCGTATGGCTGTCGCCCAGGGCGACATAGCGCAGATACCCACTGCTCGACACGGGGCCGACCGCCTCTCGTCAACGCTGCTGATGGAAGTGGCGCACGGCCATCGCTCAACAACTAGACACCTAGTCGCATTGTTGAATATGACGATAGCTGCGGGCTCACCTTCCTGCAAAGTGACGCCGCTCAGGCAGGAGCCGAGGCCGTCAAGGGCGGTCCACCGCCGCAGTCCACCGCCTTGGCCGCGCCGACCTCACGGCCCATTCCCTCCTCAGACCTGCACACCGACCACGGTCTGAGCCGGCACCTGAGCGCCCGGGTCATCAACGGCATGCACAAGAGGACGCGGTCGGCTCCACCACCGCCCGCCGTTTCGTGTCGAACCGCCCGTACCGGGTCACCTTCAATGGGGCGTCCACGGCCCGGGCGGCAACGCCTACTGCCAGGCCGCCATGCCCCCGGCTCTTAAGAGCCGGGGACCGGAGTTCTCCCGGCCGATCCGGCCGGGAGGGCCCGCCGACGGCAGCCGGTCGCTCGTAGCGGGCCCTGTCGAGGGGGCAGACAAGGGGTCAGACGAGGGGTCAGACAAGGGAAATAACGACCGACTTGGTCCTCGTGTACGCCTGCAGCGCCTCCGGCCCGGATTCGCGCCCGTAGCCGGACTGCTTGACGCCGCCGAAGGGCACGGCGGGATCGAGCATGGCCCAGTCGTTGACCCAGACGATGCCGGCGTCCAGTCGCGCGGCGACCCGATGGGCGCGCGCCAGGTCGGAGGTCTGCAGACCGGCGGCGAGTCCGTACGGCGTGCTGTTCGCCAGCGCGATCGCCTCTTCCTCGGTGCCGAAGGGCTGGACGGTCAGTACCGGGCCGAAGATCTCCTCCTGGACGGTGCGGGCGTCGTTGTCCAGGCCGGCGATGACGGTGGGCTTGTAGTAGTAGCCGCCGTTGAGTTCCAGGCGCTCGCCGCCGACGACGACGCGGCCGCCGTCCTCGACGGCCGCTCTCACGAAGCGCTCTACGTTCTCCACGTGCCGCTCGCCGGCCATCGGCCCGACGACGGTGGCCGGGTCGAAGGGGTCGCCGACGGGGACGGCCGGAACCGCGTCGGCGAGGATGCCCAGGATGGTGTCGTACAGGGACCGGTGGACCAGGAGCCGGGGCCCGCCCATGCAGAACTGTCCGGTGTTGAAGACGAAGGCCTTGATGATCGCGCCGATCGCCTTCCCGACGTCGGCGTCCTCGAAGACGATGTGCGGCGCGTTGCCGCCCAACTCCATGGTGACGGGCTTGAGTTGTTCGCCGGCCGTGCTCGCCGCCAGGCGACCGACCCTCGTCGACCCGGTGAAGGCGATCTTGTCGACGCCTGGGTGACGCACCAGTGCCTCACCCAGGACGGGGCCGCTGCCGGTGACGACGTTCACCACACCCGCGGGAACGCCGGCGTCGGCGAGGATCTCCGCCATCAGCAGCGCGCTGAGAGGGGTCTCGTCGGCCGGTTTGTGGACGATGGTGTTGCCGGCCGCCAGGGCGGGGGCGAACTTCGACGTGCTCAGGATCAACGGGAAATTGAACGGGGTGATCGCTCCCACCACGCCGATGGGCTCCCTGCGGGTGTAGGCGTGGGAGGGTATGGGGATTTCTCGCGTGGCCCCGTCGACCGACTGTGCCAGCGCCGAGTAGTACTCGTACGTCTCGGCCACGGTCTCCACGTCGACCGCTCGGCTGAGCGAGACGGGCTTGCCGACGTCGAGGCTCTCGACGGCGGCGAGCTCGTCCGCCCGTTCGCGCACCAGATCGGCCACCCGGTGCAGCACGCGGGCGCGCTCGCGGGCCGGCGTCCGGGGCCACGGCCCCGCGTCGAAGGCCTCGCGGGCGGCGGCCACCGCGACGGCGAGATCGGTCCCGTCGGCCTCCGCGACCGTGGTGACGACTTTGCCGGTGGACGGGTCGATGACGTCGCGCCGCTCCTTGGACTCCGCGTCCCGCCACTCTCCGCCGATGAACAGCCTGCCCGGTTCGATGTGCGGTCGCTGCACGCCCATGGCCCGCTCGCCCTCCCGGTGCGGCACGCAGCCGTCACCGTGCTCACGCCGGTCGCGCCACTGCGGCCGGCAGGTTTTCGGATGATGGCCCAGCGGTGGCGGCCTGGACAGAGAGCCGGGAGGCGAGCGCTGGAAGTGAGGACGAATGACGTATCTCGTGCGCGACGTTCAGCCTTGTCAGGTCGGCCTGCTGTCGAGTGGCGCCCCTTCGCGGTCCGTGCTCCCACCGGCCCGGCAGCTTGCCGTCCGATGGGCCGAGGAGAGTCAGGACATTCGTCGCTGTGCATGGGTACTTGAACTCTCAAGAATTGATCCAGGAGCCCAGCCGGACCGGCACGGCCCGTCTTGTTTTCCGTGGAAGGACGATCGATGACAAGTTCTCTCGCACGCAGGCAGCTTCTCGGCGCGGGCATCGCCCTGGGAGCGACGGCCCTGATCAGTGGTACGGCACAGGCCGCCCCGGGCACGGCCGGATCCTGGCCCGGGGAGTTCTCGCTGCCCAACGGCTGGGGGCCGGAGGGAGTCGCGATCGGCTCCGCGCCGTACGCCTACTTCGGATCGATCGCCACCGGCGGCGTGTACCGGGTGAACCTCGCGAGTGGCAAGGGCAAGGTCGTCCACCGCGGCCTGGGGCGCATGACGGTCGGCCTGAAGGTCGACTCCTGGGGCCGACTGTTCCTGGCCGGCGGCAGCAGTGGCGAACTGCGGGTCGTCGACGCCCACAGTGGTGCGCTCCTCGCCAACCACGTGGTCGCCGGAGAGAACAGTTTCGTCAACGACGTCCTGCTCACCCGCGACGCCGCCTGGTTCACCGAGTCGTTCAGCGCACAGCTGTTCAAGCTGCCCCTGGGCAGGCAGGGCCGCATCGGCGCCCCGGAGAGCCTCACGCTGAGCGGTGACTGGGTGCAGTCCGGTTTCACGTCCAACGGCATCTCGCTCACCCCCGACGGCAGCGCACTGCTCGTCACCAACGCGGCCGCGGACGGCGGATCGCTGATGCGCGTCAACCCCCGCACCGGCGTGGCCCGCAAGGTGGACCTGGGTGACACGGCGCTGCCCAGCGGCGACGGGCTGGTGCTCATCGGCCGCACTCTCTACGTGGTCCAGCCCAACCCCAACCAGGTGGACGTGATCCGCCTCAACCGGTCCGGCACAAGGGGCACCGCGATCGGGGTGATCAGGGACGACCGCTTCGACCTGCCCACCACGGCCGCCGCGTACAAGGGTCGGCTATACCTGCCCAACTCCCGCTTCACCACCCCGGGCCGGGACGAGAACACCCCTTACAACGCGGTGTCCGTGCCGTTGGCGTGACGTACGGCCGGAGTACGGCTGAACCCCGTCCGCTCGAAGCGGCCGGGGTCCGTTGCTCTGACGTACGGCCGGAGTGCGGCTGTGCCCCGCCCGCTCAAGGCCGGCGGGGTGCAGCCACACGCGCCGTTTCTATTCGTGCGTCGTGATGGTGTGCGCTTCGGTGAAGGAGAGCAGGCCCTCCGAGCCCATCTCCCGTCCGATGCCACTCTGGCGGAAGCCGCCGAAGGGAGCCCGGTCGTCGCACGCGACGGCGTTGGCGTGGTTGATCCAGGTGGTGCCGGTACGCAGCCTTTCGGCGATCCTGCCCGCGTGGGCGGGATCGCCGCTCCAGACCGAGGAGCACAGTCCCGACCAGTCGTTGTTGACCCGGTCCACCACGGAATCGACGTCGTCGAAAGGCAGGATCGGCAGGGCGGGGCCGAACTGCTCCTCGGTGACGATCTGCAAGCGGGGGTCGGGGTCGAGGACGAGTGCGGGACGCAGGAAGTGGCCGGCGGAGGTGGCGGCGCCGGGGGCCAGGGTGCCCCGTTCGCGCACCTCGGCTCCGGCGTCGGCGGCCTCGGCCAGCATGGCGGTGACTTTGTCGCGCTGGGCGGCGCTGTTGAGCGGGCCCATGGTCGAGGCGGGATCGGTTCCCGCGCCCACGCAATGGGTGTCGAGGGCGGAGGTCAGCGCGTCGACGAGCTCGTCGTAGCGGGAGCGATGGACATACACCCGTTTGACCGCCATGCAGACCTGGCCGCTGGTCAGAAAAGCGCCCTGGACGAGCCGTCCGATGTGCTCCTGGTCGAGTACGGCGTCGTCGAGGACGATCGCGGGGTCGTTGCCGCCGAGTTCGAGCGTCACCGAGGCGAGGTTCTGTGCGGCGGCCGCCATGATGTGCTTGCCGGCGGCCGTGCTACCAGTGAAGACGATCTTTCGGACACGAGGGTCGGTGAGCAGTGGGGCGACCGCGTCGTTGCTGCCCGTCACGACGTTCAGCACCCTCGCCGGGAGCCCCGCGGCGAACAGCTCCAGCGTGCGCACCATGGCCAGCGGCACAATGGGCAGGGGCTTGACCACGGCCGTGTTCCCGGCGAGCAGCGCGTACGGCAGGCTCGCCCCGAGGATGGCGATCGGCCAGTTGAACGGCACGATGATCGTGACCACGCCCGTGGGGAGCCGATGGATGTGCGAGGTCAGCGGCGGGCCGTCGAGGCGTCGTACCTGGTCGAGGGAGTCGGCCAGGTCGATCGCCGCCCGGGTGCGTGCGACGAAAACCCCCATCTCCACCTGGCTCTCGAAGGAGACCTTGCCGTTCTCCCTGGTCATCAGGGCCGCCCGCTCGGCCTCACTGCCGTCGAGGAGGGTGAGCGCCTGGCCGGACACGGTTTCCGGCTCTGCCGACCTCTCTGGGAAAGGTACTGCTGGCAGCCTTGCCGACCGATGAGCTGAAGCAGGTGCTCGCCGAGCCTTCCCGCTCGGGGCTGACGCCGTGCCGGCAGCCCGACCTCGGCGAACGTGACGCGGTCCTGCGCGAGGTGCGAGCACGGGGATGGGCGCTGACGGACCAGCAGTTGGCGCCCGGTATCCGGTCGGTCGCGGCCCCGCTGCGTGACGGTTCCGGCCAGGTCATCGCGGCGCTCAATGTCAACTGTCACGCGGCCGAGACATCGGTCGAGCGACTCGTCGAGGAGCATCTGCCACCGCTGTTGCAGACGGCGGGAGACATCAGCGCGGATTTCGCCCGCGTCGCCGCGGTGCCGCAGGCCTGAGGAGCCACTGCCCCCTGCACGGACCTGAGGGCCGCCGAGGGGGCGCGTGCGCGTCACGCCTCCTCGAAGGCCGCCAGATCGAGGGGCGTGGGCCTGAAGTCCTGAAGCCGGTCCGCATAGGTGCCGGAGAAGAGTTCCGCGACTGATCCGGCGGTCCAGCCGTCCTGCCGGAACCGCTCCTCGACCTCGCCGGGGTGCGTCCACAGAGCGATCCGGTCGCCCCCCGCCGCGATGGCCTGTCCGGTGATGTGGGCCGACTCCTTCGACGCCAGATACACGATGACCGGTGCCACGTCGTCCGGCGATCCCAGCCCCTGCCGCCGGACGGCGTCGGGAACGGGCTCCCCCGCGTCGACCTTCGCCACGAGGTCACCGACCCGGGGCATGGTCGCCACCATGCGGGTCAGCGCGATGGGCACGATGGCGTTGACGGTGACATCGATCTTCGCGAGTTCGAGCGCCCAGGTGCGTGTCATCGCGGCGATCGCGCCCTTGGAGGCCGAGTACGCGGTCTGGCCGAAGCTGGCGCGCTGCCCCGCCGGCGATCCCACCAGGATGAGCCGACCGCCCTCGCCCTGTTCCCGGAAGTGGGCCGCCGCCGCGCGGCCACAGGTGAACGTACCGCGCAGACGGCTGTTGACGACGACGTCGAAGTCGTCGTCGGTGGTGTTGCGCAGGGTCCTGTCACGCAGCGCACCGGCGTTGGTGACCATCACATCGAGCCGGCCGAACGCGTCGACCGCGCGCCGCACCAGCCCGTCGGCGAACTCGGAACCGCCGACCGCCCCGACATGCGCGACAGCCGCTCCGCCCGCGTCCGTGATCAGGTCGACCGTCTCCTCGGCCACGTCGGCGTCCAGGTCGTTCACGACGACGGAGGCACCCGCCGCCGCCATGGCACGGGCGTAGGCACGTCCCAGGCCTCGGCCCGCACCTGTGACGATGGCGGCTTTGCCGTCGAGTGTGATGTCCTCCCGGGCTGGTCGACACGGCGTCCTTCCGATCGTAGGAACGCCGGGGCCCGTGAGGATCCCGCTGATGACGGCACCTGTGGCCGACCTCCGTCCCGTCCGGTCCGGGACATCCGTCGCGGTCGGCGGAGCGGTCAGCCCTTCGGGGGCACCAGCCCTTGCCGCACCGCGAGCAGCGCGGCCTGGGTCCGGGAGGTGAGCCGGAGTTTGCGCAGGACGTTGCTCACGTGGGTGCGGGCGGTGCGCTCGCTGATCACCAACTCGTCGGCGATCTCCTGGTTCGACCGCCCCTCGGCGACCAGGACGAGCACGTCGCGTTCCCGCCCGGTGAGCGAGGCGAGCCCGGTCGGTGGCGAAACGATCTCCTGGGTGAGTCCCCTGGCCACCGCGGGGTCGAGGAAGACCTCGCCCCGGGCGGCCGCGCGGATCGCGGCTACCACCTCACCCGCTTCGGCGTCCTTGAGCAGGTAGCCGGCGGCTCCCTGGGCGAGCGCCGTGTGGACGCGTTCCATTTCGCCGAAGCTGGTGAGCACCACGACCCGGACACCGGGGTGACGCTGCTTGATCGCTCCGATCGCCGTGGCCCCGTCCATCCTGGGCATGAGCAGGTCGATCAGCACCACGTCCGGCAGTTCCCGGTGCGCGGCCATCGCGTCCAGTCTGGTGAGCGCCTCCTGGCCGTCCGCGGCCTCCGCAGCCACCTCCATGTCGTCCAGGACCTCGAGGTAGGCGCGGATTCCGCGGCGTACCACGGCGTGGTCGTCGACGATCAGGACCCGGACCGGGCGGAGTGCTCCGCCTCCCTGAGCGGGACTGCCGTCGGAGCGTTCCGGCCGCGCTCCGAGTCCGCGGGCGGCGTCTGGGGCACTCGTACCGGAAGGGGTACGACGACCCGTACGGTCGTGCCGCTCCTCGCGCCGGATCTGATCCTCATGGTGCCGCCCCATCGCTCCGCCCTTTCGCGCATGGTCGTCAGTCCATAGCCGTGGTGCCGGTGGGGACCGGTCCTTCGGCCCCCTTCGCCGTCCGGCGCGTCCCGTCGTCCGCCGGAGTCCGCGAATCCGCAGCCGTCATCGCGGATCATGGCGGTCAGTGTGTGGTCGCGTATGCCGAGGCGGATGGTGACGGCGGTGGCCTCCGCATGCTTGACCACGTTGTGGAGGGCCTCGGCGACGATCCGGTACATGTCCTCGGCCAGTTCGGATTCGACCGCGTCCACTTCCTGCCCGCACTCCAGCCGGATGCTGAGACCCGTCCGGTTCTCGGTGCTCTTGACGAGCGTGGTCACCGCGTCCTCCAGCCCGAGCCGGAGGGAGGCGGAGGGACGGAGTTCGTGCACCATGGCCCGGAGATCGGCGAGGACGGTCCGCGACAGGGACCCGACTTCGTCCGCGAAGTTCCGGACCGCCACCGCGGAAACCGCTTCGCCCCGCGCACCCAGCACCCCCACGGCGTTGGCCTGCATGCCGATGGAGAACACCTGCTGCACGATCGAGTCGTGCAGGTCGCGGGCGAGGCGCTGACGCTCGTTGCGGCGGGCACCCTCACGCTCCGTCTGGAGCAGGGTGGCGTGGTCGACGGCGAGGGCGGCCTGTTCCGCCATGGCGGCGAGGAACTCCAGTGTCCGGCTGCCGATCTCCTGGCCGGGGGCGAAGTAGGCGTTCAGCACCCCTTCGGGACGGCCGCGCGCCATCAGCGGCACACTGACGAAAGAGTCCCAGTTCAGCTCCCCGAGGTACGCGTGCAGCGGTTCCCAGGCGGGGTCCTCGAGGATCTGCGCCCATCGGTGCGGCACGACGATCGGCTTGCGCTCCTTCAGGGTGTCCAGCATGCACAGCCGGGCGCCCCGGTCACGACACTCCAGGAGACGGTCGAGGAACCCGTCCCAGTGCCGCAGCCCTGCAGAACCCATCAGCCTCAGTTCTCGGCCGGTGCTGTCGAGGGTGAGGATCTGCACACCGGCCAGGCCGTCCGCCTGGACGATCTGCTGGGCCACGGCGTCCAGTGTCGAGCCGAGCGAGCCTTCCGAAGCCAGCGCTATGGACGTCTGGGCGATCGCCGCGATCCTGCGCTGCCGATGCCATTCGTCGGTGACGTCGCGGAACGACACCACCGTGAACTTCGGGTCGGTCCGCAGACTGCGGCTCCGGTAGGCAAACTCGCGGCGGGGTCCGGATGCGGGCTCCCAGTGGGCCACCTGCTCGTCCGATCGAGCTTCCAGCAGCCCGGCCCGGCATGCGTCGACCCCCTCCGCCGACGTGAACGGAGACGGCCCACCGATCAGCTCACCCTCCGAGTCCGCCTCGAGCAGCGCGGCGGCCGCCGGGTTCAGCCGTACGAAGCGGCCCACGCAGTCCAGAACGGCGAGGCCGTCCGGCGCGGCGGCGGCGATGTCGTCCCAGCCCACGAGCGGCGACGCGGACATGACCGATCTCCTCATGGTCGACGAACGATGAACCTGCCCGGAAGCCCGCTGTGCCAGGCGGACGCGGCGTGGAACCGGGTGCCTCCGGGGGAGGCGTCGGTCGGCCTGGGGACGAAGCCGACTCAGGGCCGGTCACCGCATCGTAGCCCGGCGGATTCCGGGCGGTCCTACGTCATTCGACCTGTTCATCGGCGGGACGAAGCGCCGATCAGGTTCAGTCAATGCTCGCGTTCCCCCTGCTGAGGGCGGCTGCCTAGGTTGGAAGAGCGCCCCGCAGACCGTTTCACTCCCCCGAAAGGTCCGCGGGGCCGCACGAGCGGCCTGCTCGATCATGTGGTCCGCGCGAGCCATCGAGGACGAGGAGGTCCGAGACGTGGACGTGTCCATCGGCACGATCTGGGAGGCGGTGTGCCATGCGCTGCCCCATGCCGTCGCCATCACGGAGCCCGGGCGCGAGATCACTTACCGTGAGTTCGACGAGCGGGCGTCACGGCTGGCCACGGCGATGGAAGAGGCCGGGGTCGGCGAGGGCGACACCGTGGCCTGCTACCTGTACAACGGCGCCACTTACCTGGAGACGGTCTTCGCCGCCTTCAAGCTCGGTGCCGTACCGGTGAACGCCAACTACCGCTACACCGGCGAGGAGCTCTCCGAACTCCTGACCGACGCCGACGCGGCAGTGGTCGTCTTCAGCGGCGCCCTGGCCGCCCGGGTCACGCATGCCGCCGACCATGTGAGCACGCTGAAGCTGCTCGTGAGGGACGGCGCTGAGCCTGCCGACGGCCCGGCCGGGCCTGTCGTACCCGAGCTGGAAGAACTGCTGGCGGCGCATGAACCGCGTAAGCCGCAGCCACGCCCCGGATCCGACCGGCTCTTCATGTACACCGGCGGGACCACCGGCAAGCCGAAGGGCGTGGTGTGGCGACAGAGCGATCTGCTGCACTCCCTGGTGGTCCCGATCTTCCATCCGCTCGGTGTCACCGAGCTGCCGGCGACGCTAGACGAGGCCGTGGCCATCGCGGTCGAGGCACACCGCGAAGGCAGCGCGCCGACGACGATGCCCGTCGTGCCGCTGATGCACGCCACCGGACTGTTCAACACCATGGGCGCTTTGATGGTGGGCGGCAGGGCGGTCACCGCGCGGCAGGGCGGGCTCGACCCGGAGCACGTCTGGCGCACGGTCGCCGAGCAGCGGGTCGCGACGGTCATCGTCGCGGGCAATGCCGTGTGCCGACCGCTCGTCGACGAGCTCGTGCGGGCGGAGCAGGCGGGGACGCCGCACGCTCTGCGCTCTGTGCGCAGGGTCCTCAGCTCCGGCACGGCTCTCAGCGACGTACTCAAGCGGCGACTGCACGAGCGAGCCGAGATCACGGTCATCGATGCCGTCGCGTCGAGCGAAGGGGGGCCTTTCGCCTTCGCGATCACCTCCTCCCTCAAAGACCTGCCCGCCCGATTCTTCCCCGTGCCCGCGACGAGGGTGATCGGCGACAACGACCGGTTCGTCGAACCCGGCAGTGACGACGTCGGGATGCTCGCCTACTGCGGGCCCATGCCGCTCGGTTACTACAAGGACACCGAGAAGAGCGCGACGACGTTCCGCACCATCGACGGAGTCCGGTACGCCATCCCCGGTGACCTCGCCCGTCTTGAGGCCGACGGCGCGATCCGGTTCCTCGGACGCGGCTCGGGCGTGATCAACACGGGCGGCGAGAAGGTGCACCCGCAGGAAGTGGAGAATGCCCTGCTCTCCCACCCCGGTGTGACCGACTGTGTCGTCGTCGGCGTCCCTGACGAGACCTGGGGCGAGCGGGTCGCCGCCGTCGTGGCGGTCCGGGCGGACACGACCGTCACCGGGGAGGAGCTGCGCGACTGGGCTCGGCAGAGCCTCGCCGGCTACAAGGTGCCGCGCTCCGTGGTCCTGACGGACGTCCTGCCCCGAACCCCCACCGGCAAGCTCGAAGTCGCCTGGGCCAAGAAGACCGTCCAGGAGTCCGACGCGGGCGACAGGGTGTGACAGTCGGGTGCGAGCAGCCATGGCCGACCATCACGCCGCCGCGCGGCCCGTACGGCGGTCCACGCGGCGTTCCAGCGGCAGCGTCGGTCCGCAGGAGGCGTACGGCCCCGGTCCCGAGCCGATGGGCGGAAGGGCCTCGTTCCCGCTCCCGGAAGGCGGAAGGCACTGGGGGTGCCGCGGGTCCGCCGTGGTCTGCTGCCACGGCCGGGCTCAGCTCGCGCGTTCCTGGCGGGCTTCGCGCGTCCGCAGTGCCTCCACCACCCCGTCCACATGGTCCCGCACGGCGGCTTCGGCCACCGCCGGGTCCTCGGTGACGATCGCCGCGATGATCCGCTGGTGCTGGGGCAACGGCACATGGGCCCGCCCCGGCACCAGGGAGAGCACGAAACGGTGTCGGGCCATCTACGCCCGCAGCCGTTCGAGGACCTGCTCGGCCGTGTCATCGCCGGCGATGTCGCGCACACGGCCGTGCGGACGGGCGTCGATGTCGCTGTACGTCATCGGTTCGCCGTCGGCGACTGCCTTTGCCATGTCCGTGCCGATGCCGCGCAGTTCCTCGGCCTGCGCTCGGCTGGCCCTCTGCACGAGCGGCCATCAGGTCTTCCACGACCATCCGCACCTCGGTGATCCGGACGGCCTCGGCGAAGCCGCTGCCCCGGGCGCGTGCGCCGCGGTTGCGCCGGATCTCCACCGGGTCCTCCGCCGCCCCCCGCCGCAGAGCCGACCTGACGTCGGCGCGGCCGGCGCCGAACCGTTCGCAGAGGTCCGCCTCGACCGGGCGCTGACGCGGTGCGTACTCACCCTGCGGCAGCGCATCCCGGATCGCACCGGTGACGTCGGTTTCAACAGGCGTGCTCACGGTGCTCCTTCGCCGTTCTCAGCAGGTTCACGGCAGGAAGTCCGGGTCCGAAGCGGCCGCGTGTCCATCGCGCTGCCGGCGCTGTGCCGCCGGC
>NZ_JBHVDD010000076.1:0-49816 GCF_042802995.1 Streptomyces sp. NPDC057438 | reverse complement strand
CCAACCAGAAGTGGACCGGCCTGTCCGGGGCGAGCAACGCGTGTGCTCTTCCGTCGACCTACCGCTGGACCTCAACCGGCCCGCTGGCCCAGCCGAAGGCGGGGTGGGCCTCGCTCAAGGACTTCACCAGCGTCGTCCACAACGGCAAGCACGTCGTCTATGCCACGACGCACGACACTGTCGCCGGTGAGAATGGGCGCTGGGGACTGACGACCTTCAGCCCCTTCACGAACTGGTCCGACATGGCCACCGCCACCCAGAACAAGATTCCCTTCGACGGCATCGCGCCGACGCTGTTCTACTTCGCCCCGAAGGACATCTGGGTGCTCGCCTACAACGGGGGTTGGCCCTACAGCTTCTCCTACCGCACCTCCAGCGACCCCACCAACCCCAACGGCTGGGGCCCGCAGCAGGATCTCTTCACGACCACCCTCCCGGACGTTGTAGATCCCGACGGCACGAGCCGGAAGAGGGGCCCCCTCGACGTGACCCTCATCGGCGACGACACGAACATGTACATGTTCTTCGCCGACGACGAGGGCGGCATCTACCGCGCCAGCATGCCCATCGGCACCTTCCCAGGCACCTTCGGTTCGTTCACGAAGATCATGAGCGACACGGCGCTCAACCTGTTCGAGGCGCCGGAGGTCTACAAGGTCCAGGGCCAGAACCAGTACCTCATGATCGTCGAGGCCCAGAACTACACGGGGTATGGTCGCTACTTCCGCTCGTTCACGGCCACCAGCCTCGGCGGCACGTGGACACCGCAGCCGCAGGCCGACACCGTGACCAGCCCCTTCGCCGGCAGTGCCAACAGCGGCGCGACGGCCTGGACCAGGGACATCAGCCACGGCGATCTGGTTCGCACCAACCCCGACCAGACCAAGACCATTGACCCCTGCAACCTGCAGTTCCTCTACCAGGGGCGCGACCCCCGCACCGACGGCGGGGACTACGGCACCCTGCCGTACCGGCCGGGGGTACTGACACTGCAGCGCTAGCCGGTGGCGTGACACAGGTCCGGCTCCGCTGTTCCTGACGTTCGCGGGCAACGACGTACGCCAACCGGGTGAGCGTCGCCTCGAGCGACCAGGAACGGGGGAGTTGGAGCGGCGGGCTCGGTGCAAGGCCGAGCCCGCCCGTGCACGCGGAGAACCCGGATGGTGGCGGCCTCGTCCTGGTCGACCACGAGACGCGGAACGTCTCAAGCCTGGTGAGTCGGTCGGTTTCAGGGTTTGTCGAGTGAGCGGGGGTCGCCGGCGTCCGAGGTGATCACTGGGCGGCGGCGCGGTCGTCCGGCTGGTTGATCCACACGTTGGTGGGGAGCGCAAGGGACAGAGCCCGTCCGTCGCCAGCATCTACCGGCCCCTCGCCGAACACGAGAAGACCCAGGCGTACCCCGAGGCCCGTCGAGACAGCACACGCCGACTTCGCCGCCCTTCAGCAGCGCGACCGCAGCCCCAAGTAGTTACTCAGCGCTACACACCACCTGGCGGTAGCTATACGAGAACAGGGCCGTCGCGGTGGCGGCGGCCGCCGTCTGTCTTTTCAGGTGCTCCTGTGCGACCGCGTCTCGGCAAAAAACGATTGAGATGGCAACTTTTCCGCTCTGAGTGGCCACTTAGGGGTGTACCGACGAGGGCGAGCCGTGGTCAGCGGCACAACGCCCTCTGTGTCAACACCCGATCGGAGCACTACGTGTCACCAGACGACCCGAGATCCGCCGAGCAGCCGATGCCTCGGGGTCGCGCGCCCCACCGCCGTAGCCGGATGCTCCGGCATTGTGTCGTGGGGGCGGTGGCGGTGCTGGCCGCCTCGGCCGGTGTCGGCGCCTTGGCGCCCAGCGCGGGCGCCGCGCCGACCATCGGCATCCGTGTGGATGCCGGTACCTCCTTGGGCACGGTGCCCAGCAGTGGTGTCGGCCTCAACACGGGCTACGGCGACGAGCACATGGGGAACGCCAAGGCGACATCGCTGATGAAGGCCGCGGGAGTTCGGCAGCTGCGCTATCCCGGCGGCTCCGGCGCGGACGACTACCACTGGAAGACCCACACCTACGGCGACGGCAGCGGCTGGATCCCCTCCAACACCGACTTCGACCACTTCATGGTCACCGCGAAGAAGGTCGGCGCCCAGCCGATCCTGACCGCGAACTACGGTTCCGGCACCCCCAAGGAGGCCGCCGACTGGGTCAAGTACGCCAACGTCGACAAAGGTTACGGCGTGAAGTACTGGGAGATCGGCAACGAGGTCTACGGCAACGGGCACTACGGCGACGGCAAGGGCTGGGAAACTGACAACCACGCCGACAAGAGCCCGAAGGAGTACGGGAAGAACCTCGTCGCCTACTCGAAGGCGATGAAGGCCGTGGACCCGAAAGTGAAGATCGGAGCCGTGCTCACCACCCCCGGCTTCTGGCCGGATGCAGAGAAGGCTCCCGGTGACACCGCCGACTGGAACAACACGGTGCTCTCCATCGCGGGACGCTCGATCGACTTCGTCATCGTCCACTGGTATCCGGGCGGCACCACCACTGCCGACCTGCTGAACACCCCCTCCCAGATCGCCGGCGTCAGGTCCTCGCTGCGCTCGCTGATCGCCAAGTACGCGGGCTCGAACGCCGCTTCGGTGGAGATCGCGGTCACCGAGACCGACGCCGTCGGCTCACCCGCCTTGACCAGCCAGGCCGCGGCCCTGTTCGCGCCGGACACCTACATGACCTGGTTCGAGCAAGGTGCCACCCATGTGGACTGGTGGAACCTGCACAACGGCACGAGCGAAGCACCCACCACCGTCCACGGCGAGACCGACTACCAGGACGGGGGCATTCTCTCCGCCGGAACCTGCGCCGGGGGGAAGTGCGAACCGCCGCGCGACACGCCCTTCCCCACCTACTGGGGCATCCGCTCGCTGACCGCACTGGCGAAGCCTGGCGACACCATGGTCAAGTCGTCCTCGCGCAACTCGTCGGTCGCCGTGCACGCGGTGCGGAGCAGCAAGGGCGGTCTGAACGTCATGATGATCAACAAGAGCCCGAAGGACGCGGCGCAGGTGTCGCTCTCGTACGCCGGATTCACCCCCGCCGCAGGGGCGGTCACGACCGTTTCGTATGCCAAGGGAGACACCTCCCTGACGACGGCGAAGCGGGGCACGGCGGGCGCACAGAAGCTGCCGCCGTACTCGATCACGACTCTTCAGCTGAAGCCCGCGTCGGGGACCGCCGACGCTGACAAGCCGTCGCCCGCCCCCACGCCGCCCGCCGCCGCGCCGCTTGTCTCCGCCGCCGGAAAGACCGGCAGCCGTGCGCAGGCGGAGAAAGGCGCACCCGTCGGCCGACCGTCCCCGAGCAGCAGCAGCAACACGTTCGGCCCCCTGGCTTCCACCGGGGCGAGCACCGCTGTCACGTACAGCGCCATCGGTGGCCTGCTGGTCATGGCTGCCGGCGGCGTGCTGGTACTTCGCGGACGTCGCCGCAAGGCTTTGCACGGGAAGTGAGACCGCGTGCGTGACTGACGGCCCGGCAGCAACGCCACCCACCCGTGGCGTGCGCGCCGGGCCGTCGGCCCGCGCGGGCGTCGGCGGTCAGGAAACATACAAGGCCCGGGTCGTTGGCCTGGCCTGCCTCGGCACCGGTCCCGACCCGTGGGTCGGCCCACGGGCCGCGTTCTGGGCCACCGTGGAACTGCCGCGCGAGGACTTCGCGATGAACTACAACCAGGCCGTCGAGGCCGTCGAGGCCGTCCAGGTCAGCATGGCCGCCATCGGCACCACGTTCCGCGTCGGGGTCGACCTCCAGGCCGTCCAGGGCGAACAGCTTCCGCCGCTCGCCTGACGGCGGAGACGGCTCGGCCTCACTCGGGAAGCAGGGGGCCGAGCCGTCTGTGGCCTGTGCCTCGTGGTGGCTGAGCAGGACTCGACACCGTCCTGGCTGCCGTACAGCGGAGTTTCGGGAGGAGTCCGGCGGCTGCGGCGGGCCGGTCGACGTCAAGCCGCGCGGCATCGCCTCCCGCGGTACCGGCGGCCGCGCCGCCACTCGGAAGTTGCCGCCAGGGCGCGGCCCAGCCCAGAACCCGCCGTCCAGGCGAAGGCAGCGTGACGTGAACCGGTCCGGCAACGCCGCGTCGCGACCGGGCCGCTACCCCGATATCCGAGCACGCAAGGCCTCAAGAACGCGTCGCGGACGATGTCGAACCGGCGGAGCTCGGTCGAATCATGGTCGGTGACGTCCGGTGTGTCGTGAAGCGTGCAGTGCTGGGCAAGCCACCGGTTGGCATCAACCGCCTCGTACCGCCTGGGGCAGTCATATGCGTGGACGTATCCGGCCGGGCCGAGATGGAACTCGTGCAGACCGAGTACTTGTCCGTTCTCGATCGGATTCCGGCAGCGGCCCCCTTCCTGGTACGGGCGACGCACTGGAGGGCGTGGGCGTCCCCACTGTGGTTGATCCACAGACGCCCGTGCAGGACGACCAGCTGATTCGCGATCACGGTGTCCCTCCGTCTTCCTCCGTACGCGTGCAGATGTGAGCGGACGGACAGGCGTGACAGCCCTTCACCTCCACAAGCTCGGCGACGGCGGGCTCCTCACCCAGGCGAGGATCCGCGGCCGCGCCGGCGGAGGTCGAGCCGAACCTGATCCACTCGTCGTATCCGGGCGGCTGCAACTGCCCAAGGGTGTAGGACTCGTTTTGTCGGCGGCCCGGCTTGCCAGGCTTCTTCCTGCCCATCTACGGCTCCTCACTGCGATGGCGAGGTCGCTGCTCTCGGCGCGAACGTCAACGTGGGCAACCCCGCAGAGGTGGCGTCGAGTTCTGAGGACGAACCGCTACGACCCAACCGCCGGCAAAGCTGCGGCAGTTCATCCGGACCTACCCGAAGCGGCTGCAGAGGTCGGTCTCTTCGACTGCGTGCCCTGTACTTGGAGATCGCGCACGGCGCGCCGACGTCACGGCCATCCAGCATCTCGTCCGCGCGCAGAGCACTTCTGTCAATCCCCTGGTTCCGTAGAGACTTTGGTAATGCGGTCTGATCTTTCTGGCCGTGTCGCTCGCGCGCTTCGGCGATGATTCTTTCGAACTCCTCGGGCGGTAGGCCGCCGGCCGCGCTGTGCCTTCGACGCGGGTTGTAGAACCCAGTGATTCATGTGGCGATCGTCAGGCGGGCCTCGGTCCGGGTCGCGGACTGTCGGCGGTGGATGTACTCGACCTTGATCAGCGAGTTGAAACTCTCCGTGGCGGCATTGTCCAGCGCGGACGCCACCCGTCCCATGGACTGCACCACGCCCAGGCGGTCACAGAGCTTGTTGTACGCCTCGGACGTGTACTCCGCGCCGCGGTCGCTGTGGAAGATCGTCGCGGCCAAGCTCCACCTCTCGGAGTCCACGTCCGCAACTACCTCTCCTCCGCGATCGGCAAGACAGGCACCCGCAACCGGATGGAGGCGATGCGGGAGGCGCGGCAGCAGGGGTGGCTGTGACCCTGCTGCCGCGGCGGGGGTTGTGACCCCTGCCGCCGCCCTGCCCGCATCGCTCACCTCACCCCGTGGCCTCCGCCTTCTTGTAGTTCACTCCGTCCGGTCCCAGGCACACGAACCAGTCCTTCGGGGAGCCGTCCACCTCGCGGATCAGGTTCTTGAAGTCGCCGGCCCCCGCAGCGGCCCGTTCCACCCGGGTCTTCGTGCCGTTGTCCCAGGTGCAGGTGACCTCCTGGACGGTCCGGGCGACCTGGCCGATCACCAGGCGCTGCGGGGCGTCGACCCGGTCGGTGTCCAACGGCCTCGGGTACGCCTCGAGGTCCTTGCCCGCGACCACGTCGTCCTTCTTGAATGCTCTCAGGATCACCGTCGACGGCTTGCCCTCCACGGTCAGGTGCACGAAGTGCCAGCTCTCGCCCACCAGGTCCGAGGCCTTATCCACCTTGACCGGCTCCTCCCCGTACAGGGCCATCTCGGCGAGCTGGGCGCGTGCCTTCGCCGTGGTCTTCGGCGCGGTCCAGACGGCGGCGTCGACCTTCCACTTCCTGCCGTGGTCCGTGCCCCTGGCCAGAGTCGTCACCCGCCGTTCGGGACTCTGCTTCGCCGTCCCCGCCGAGGGCCGCGCGGCCACCTGCCCCGCCCCGTGCCCGTCGCCCGTGCCTCCCGCCAGCGCCAGCGTCGTCCCCGTGGACCCCGCGATCACCGCCGCGGCCGCGGCGGCCACCGCCCAGCGGCGCGCCTTGCGGCGCCTCCCTCCCCGTAGCACCGCCTGATAGGGGGCCGCGCCGACCTCGACCTCGTCCGCCGCGTCCGCCAGCAGGAGGGCGATGTCCGTGTGCGCCTCGTCGTACGTCATGTCGTGGTTCGTCTCCCTGTCCCCGCTCATCACTTCCGCCCTCCGTTCGTGAGTGCCTCGGCCAGTCCCGGCAGGGCGCGGAGCTTCGCGATCCCCCGCGCCGTGTTGCTTTTCACCGTGCCGACGCTGCATCCCATGGCCTCCGCTGCCTGCGCCTCGCTCAGGTCCTCCCAGTACCGCAGGACCACCGCCTCCCGCTGTCGCGCGGGCAGTGCGGCGAGCACCGTCAGCAGCGCGCCGCGGTCGTCCGCCCGCGCGATGCGGTCTTCGGCGTCAGGCAGCTCGTGGGTGAGGCCCGAGTAGTCCTTCGGCGCCAGGAACTCCTTGAGGCGTCTGCGGTGCCTGCGGGCGTGCGCGTTGATCATCACGCGCCGTACGTACGCGTCGGGGTCGTCGGCCGCGCCGACCCTGCGCCAGGCCGCATAGGCCCGTTCGAGCGTCGACTGGACCAGGTCCTCCGCGGCATGCTGCTCCCCCGTGAGCAGGAAAGCCGTGCGCAGCAACCGTGGCCAGCGGCCGACGACGAAGCTCTGGAACTCCGCGTCCCGAGCCTCTTTCCGATCCAACATGGTCACCTCCTAGATGGTTGAAGGAGTCCATGAGGATCGGATTTCGTTGCACCGCCGCGCGGAGGATTTTTTTCGAGCCTCGGGCCCGGAGATTGTGCGGCAGGCCAGCGCTGCCTACGACGCGGGTCTGACCGTCACCGACCGTACCCTGAAGGCATGGCTGGCCGGCACCCGCAGTCCGACGAAGCAGAACCTCGCCCGGATCGAAGACGCCTGTGACAGTTTCGGGTCGGAGGGGTTGGTGGGTGGCTTCGCAACCACGCTGTTTCTGATCACACGTATTCCCCTGGAGCAACGGGCAACTCGGTGGATAACCGCCGCAACGTAGGGGCTCGGTCAAAGCACTCCCGCCGCGACTCGGACTGAGCGACGATTACGGGATGACGCTGAAGCGCATGGTCTTACTGATCGTTTCAGAATGAGTTGAGCAGGACTTGTGCTGGACGATCTTGCTCGGCAGGGTGTCCGGGTGCGTACTGATCTTGTTTCGGACGATCTGTGGAAGCGGGTGGCACCGCTACTGTCGCCTGCTCCCGAGCGGCGCCACCGTTTCCCGGGGCGGCTGCGTGTTCCGGACCGGGCGGCACTCGCTGGCGTCTTGTATGTGCTGCGGACCGGTGTCGCCTGGCGCGATGTCCCTGCGCAGACTGTGGGCTGCTCCGGCGTGACGGCCTGGCGCCGACTGAGGGACTGGACCGAGGCCAGCGTGTGGCCGCGACTGCACGCCGCGCTGCTGGCCGAGTTGCGCCACGCCGACCTGCTGGACCTGGACGACTGTGCTGTGGACGGGTCACACGTCCGGGCACTCAAAGGGGGGATCACGTCGGCCCCTCGCCTGTCGACCGCGCCCGTCCCGGCTCCAAGCACCACTTGATCGTCGACCGCCACGGCACCCCGCTCGCCGTCACACTCACCGGCGGCAACCGACACGACGTCACCCAACTCCTGCCGCTGTTGGACGCGGTCCCCTCGATCCGGGGCCTGCGCGGACGCCCTCGGCGCAAGCCGCGGCGCCTGTACGCCGACCGGGGCTACGACTTCGACAAGTACCGCCGCCTGCTGTGGAAGCGCGGCATCAAGCCGCTGATCGCCCGACGCGGCGTCGTCCACGGTTCCGGGCTGGGCAAGGTGCGTTGGGTGGTGGAGCGCGCCTTCGCCTGGCTGCACCAGTTCAAACGACTCCGGATCCGCTATGAACGACGCGCCGACCTCCACCAGGGCCTGCTCGAGCTGGCCTGCAGTCTCATCTGCCTCCGTCGCCTGCGCACCACACGATGAAGCAACCAGTCAGAACAGGATGATCGGATTGGTGAGTGCGGCGACGGTCCCGTCGGGATGGCGGACCTCGATGCGGACGAACGCCGAGTCCTCCGCCGTCGTGTACCACTGCACCACACCTGCTCCATCACCCGGGACGGCGGCGTGGTGAACCTTTCCTCGATCGGTGTGGAAGCTGACGGTCGCCGCCTGGACGCCCTGTACCGCCGCGCGGACCTCGACTTGCCCACCATGAGTTGTAAGCCGCTCTCCCACTCCGGCGATGCGACCCTCCACATGGGCCGCGAACGACACCTCCACGGCTGCCGACTCGGCGATCCAGCTCCGGCCCGAGCGGATCCCCGCCAGGATCGCCTCCGTGCTCAGCTCCTCGGCGAAGACCACCGTGTGGGGGATGCCGACCTGCCCATCCAAGTGCGTGTCGCTGTTGCCCATCGCCGGCCGCCATGAACCCGTCTGAATGTCGGCTGCGAGGCTCCGCCCCCATTCGGCCAGGGCAGCCTCGTTGTCGGCCTGCCAGGGCAGGCCCGAAGTCCATCGCCCGTTCCACACCTCCACCACGTCGAAGCCCTGGAAGGAATACATGAAGTCGCCCGAGGGATAGGGCGCATGCGGGTGCGCCGCCACGCACAGGCCCCCCACTCGATGGACCTGGTCCAGACACTGATCGATCAGTCCCTCTCCGACCCCGTAGTTCCAGTCGACGGCCTGGCCGGGGCTGAGGCCGAGCGCGAGCCAGTGCCCGGTCTTCGTGGTGACTTCCTGGCCGAGAACAATCAGGAAGTCACCGGCGGCCAGATGCCCCCATGCACCGGGTTCCGCCGCGGCTTTGTGCTCTGTCGTCGCGATGAAGTCGAGCCCGGCGGCGCGGGCTCGGAGCGCCAGCTCTTCGGGAGTAAGTTCTCCTCCGCCCGAGCGCACGGAGTGAATATGGCTGTCGCCGCGGTACCAGGTCGCCCCGCGTCCGACCGCCCGCACCGGCGGGAATCTCAAGCTCGACAAGGTTCTTCCCCCTCATAGACCTGTCGAGGCAACGTGCAAGCAGACCAACCGGTTCCGTGGCATCACCCCGTCCCACGTCGCCGACAAGTCGAGATCACGATCTCATTCTGAAACGATCAGTTAGTCGCGACGTGCGTGCTGGTCGCTGTCTTGGGATGGGTATTGGCCGTCTCGCAGTGGGAAACAGCAAGCCGAATCGCGACGGTGGCGTCCGCTCTCGCAGGTGCGGCAGCGGTAGGCATTGGAATTTGGGCTGCGCTCCCCAGCGCTGCTCCGTCAGGCATTTTGCCGAGGCAGGATGGTCGACCCCGACCCTCCACGACGTCCCGCACTCCGGGCAGCTGGACGCCACACCGGCCTGGACCGCCTCGGTCCTTGCCCTCGCCCGCCGCATCCGCCGCCAATGCCGCGACCGGCAGACGGACGAGCAGAACACCGCTGTCGCCCTTGCCGACGGCATCAGCGGACCACGACACCCACGGCACAACCGAGGCCCATCATCGCGGTCGTCCGTGACCACAACCAGCCTCAGCCGAGGAACGTCGTCCCTGCGCATGCTGCCACCGTACGAAACGAAGTTGGCCGTCGGCAGACTCCCACCGTGGCTTCGAACGCGACGGTTGTCTCCAGGGGAACGAGAAGTCATTCACAGCCTCCCACCGCGAGGCCGAAGAGCATGGGGCCAGTAAGCGGCGGTCCAAATGCGCATCTCGTCCTGACGAGCGGGCCGGGGTCCTCCAGGCCGCCGTACCGGCTGGTGGGGGCGGAAGTGCCGTTCGTCCTGCACGCCGTGTGAGCGTTCGTTCAGGGACAGTCCTCAGTCCGAGTCCTCCTTCCTCCTGAGCTCGGCCAGCTCGTCGAAAGTACGGATCAGGACCGTACGTCGCTCGTCCTTGTAACCGGATGAGGGCATCAAGGCGTCGATGCGGCCCTCCCACACCGCCATGAACGTCATCTTCCACCCCTCGACCACCTCGGCCTCGGGCAGCGACGCTCCCACGTACCCCTGCCGCGCCAGAAGGCTCAGCAGCTCCAGGTTGGCCGGCACCGCAATTCCCCAGTACTCGTCGGGCTCGAGTTCGACCGGGTCGCCGGCCATCGCGCCCGCCACCTCGGTGATGAGCCGGTCCGTGAGGATCGACAGGTGGTCTGCGGCCGTGTCGCTGTCGAAGTTGCCGGTTCCCCAGTCGCCCACGGGTCTCCTCTGCTGGTTGGGTCGGTACGCAAGAGTTGTATCAGCGCGTACCGACAACCGGGCCGCACAGAGGTGCGGCGGGCCGGGATGCCCGGAACGACGTGGACAGGCCTCATGTGTCGGAGCGGTAGTCGACCATCTTCCCGCCACTGACCCGTCTCACCGAAGTTGATCAGTCTCAGCGGAGTTTGACGGGCGGGGGCGTCGTGTAGGCGTGAGAACGATGTTGGCCCCGATGGCCGGGGCCCTGTCGGGTTCAGGAGTCCTGGACGAGCAGCCTGCCCTGGGTGCCGTCCTCGGACACGAAGGCGAACAACCTCTGCGACGCGCCGAGGTTGAGGGGGAAGGGCACCCAGTTCGAGTCCAGTTGCAGCAGAAGCCGCCAGGGGCCGCCGTCCAGCCACTCGGCACCCTGGAAGAACAGTGGTGTTCCGCCGATCTTGTCGCCGTCGATCCGCTGAATGTAGCGGTCCCGGTCGGCGGAGGGCAGGGCTTGGAGTTCCCCATCCGTCATGGACCCACGCTCGTCGACGGGGCGGAGGTCGACGGTGAACTCCGTCGCCGACCCGTCGCGGCTGTAGAGCCCGGGCCCGGTTGCCAGCGGGCGCGCCGGGCCGGCATAGTCCCCGCCTGGCTGCACGATCACCGCGTTCTCGCCACCGTCGGGATCGATGATGGCGGGGTCGAAGAAGTCCTCCCCGTGATCGGCGTGGGTCACGAAGAGGTAGGTCATCTTCCCGTGGCCGGCCGCTCCGAGTACCGGGCCCAACTCGATCTGGCCGACAACCCGCATCGGCCGGTCCCATGCCGCGCTTATCGGCCACTGCGGGCCTGTCAGCCACACGGGCTGGCCACCGAACTTGGTGGTCGGCGTGGAAATCGGCTGGCCGGTCGCGGAAAAGCCCTCGATGCGCAGTGTTCTCAGCATGCCCGGCATCATGCCAACCGGTGGCGACTGTCCTGTCCTATTAGATCTTGCAGAGGTGGGGCCGCTGACCTGCGGGGTGACATGCTGAGTCGGGACTCACGGAGGCCGAAAGAAAGCGTCCCGGGAGGGCTTCGGTCATTGTTGAGTGCGCGTCTCATCGATCATGGCGAGGGTGGTGCTTCCTGAGCTGGGCCACGTCAGGATGGTGAGACGCCTGCTTCCAGGATTCGCATCGCAGGTGGCAGTTTCCGGGTCAGGACCGACCGACGTCTGACTTCGTAGCCGAGAAGCTGGGATCAGGCGCGAATTGAACAACCCGCAGGTCAGGACCGATGTCAGTGGTGCCTGTCAGACTCGGCCCATCCCCGGCCAGGAAGGCAGACGATGACCGACACAGCCATCCCCAAGCACTATTCACCGAGGTGGGACAACGACACCCGCTCGGCCCCGCCCTCCGTCGGTGGCGAAAGGGAGACCCTGGGCGCGGTCCTGGACTGGCATCGGGCAACCTTCGAGCTCAAGTGCGCCGGTCTGTCTCCGGAGCAGTTGTCCGAACGGGCGGTGCCGCCGTCCGGCCTGTCCCTGCATGGGATGGTGCGGCATCTGGCCGGCGTCGAGCGCTGGTGGTTCCGCATCCAGTTCGCCGGCGAGGACGTTCCGATGCTCTACTACTCCGACGAGGACCCCGACCAGGACTTCGACAGCCTGGACGGTGACGTCGAGGAAGCGTTCGCCGTCTGGCGGACGGAGTGCGAGCACTCCAGGCAGATCACGGCCGCTGCCGCATCGCTGGATGAAACAGGGATCCGCAAGAGGACCGGCGAGCCGATCTCACTGCGAAGGATCATGGTGGACATGATCGCTGAGTACGCACGACACAACGGCCACGCCGATCTCCTGCGCGAATGCATCGACGGCTCCACCGGGATGTGACCCGGCAAGGAAAGCCATCTACTCGTGAGACTTGACGAGCACTGAGTCCACAGAATGATGTGGCTGCCCCGGCCCTCGATCGGGCCGGAGTTCCAGCAGGAGTTGGCGGGGAGCGATGCCGAAGCGGTGGGCCGCCTCGGTCGGCAGCCGGGGGTGGTCTCGCCAGTGTGGTGAGGCGAACAGGCCGGTGAGAACGACGGCTTCGGGTTAGGTGACCAGTTCGATCCGGACTTCTGATGGTCGGTGGGGATCACCGAACCGGTCCTCGCCCAACACGTTGAGTCGATGGGTCCAGCGCTCCCGAAAGGAGGGCTGGTGCCCTCGCTGGTGAACCACCGGATGAGACGGTCGCGGGCATCGATATAGGCCAGTGCGGTGGAGGGGTGGGCGCCCCGGCGGACGATCCGCTGATGGCGACGGTTGGCCCGCAGAACCTCGGGCAGCCGCGTGAGACTGTGCTGTTCGTCTCCCAGGAGCCAACGGTGGTGCCGGTGGCAGACGCCTTCATGGTGCGGAGTGCTGCGGACGACGAGACCGCGGATGTGACGGCGGGCCATGCAGAGGCGGCAGGCCGGGCGGCGCCGCGGCTCGGTGACCTCCTCGGTGGCGGACATCGGCAGCCGCCGGATCGGGTCGCCGATCGTGCCGAGCGGAGGCATCGCGTGGACCAGAGCGGACCGGTTTCGGCCGGTCAAAGAGGCAAGCCGAGGCAACGACTCGGGGGTCCAGTAGCCGACACGGTTGTCCTCACGGCGGTGCTGTCGCGACGGGCCGATCAGCGACGAGAGGTGCCCGATGGTCAGGTGGTTGGCGTCGGCGAGCCGGTTCAGGTAGGAACCGATGGTCTCTCCCTGGACGGGCGGTGGCGTCAGCGGCAGCACCCGCATCCGGATGGTCCTCGTTGCGGGATCGGCGTCGGCGTGCGCGCGGGAGGTTCTGCTGCTCGGCGCTCTCGTCCAGATCGACTCGCTCCAGCGACGCTTTGGTGATTCTTTCGCTGCCGTCGAGGATGGCGTCCAGGGCGGCTTCGCGGACGAGGTGGGACAGACTGCCGATCATGCCGCCGGTGCGGTCATGCAGATAGGCGCTCAGCTTCAGCAACGTGCCCGTCCGGTGGGCATGCAGCCGCAAGGACTCCTCCAGCGTGGCGACGAGGGACTGCCAAGAGCTGCGCTGGTCTGCGGTCTTGTGCCGGAACGCGCTGGTGGGGATGAGGCTGTAGCGGCTGGCTATCTGTCCGCCGCGCCGTCCGGCGAACAGACCGGTGCCCTCAACGTCGACGCCCGCCAGGACGAAGGTCGCGGGGATGCGTTCCGAGAGGTACTTGATCTGGTCGGACGCCTCGGCGCCGACCCGCGTACCGATGTCGAGATTGTGCAGCTCATCGATGAGCACGAGACGGCAGCCGAGGGTGCAGAGCAGATCGCAGGCCTTGTTGGTGACCTCCACCTGGCTGTAGCGGGACGGCAGCAGACCGATGAACCGGGCGAACTCGATGGCCAGCATCTTCGGGGTGGCGGCCGGCGGGACGGTGACATAGACGACCGGCAGGGCCTTCGGCTGAATCTCTCCCCGGCGCCGCCCCAACTGTTCGTAGTGCTTGCCCAGTTGGGTGATCGCGGTGGTCTTTCCGGTGCCGGCTGGGCCCGAGACGATCAGTCCCCGGCGGGCGGAGTGCTGGTGCCGATTGAGCAGGATGCGCTTGCGGCCGGTCGCGGCGACATAGCGGATCGTCGGGGTGAAGACGATCACCAGCCACACCCTTGTCGGTCGGGGTGGCCGGCCGTGCGGGCTGGACCGAGATGCCCAGTGTCCGGCAGGCCGCGATGAAGGTGTCGGAGATGAAGACCTTCCCGCGGTCGACGACGATCGTGTCCGGGGCGATCACCGGCTTGGCCGCGGCGTGCTCCAGCCGGGCGTCGATACTCATCAGGCGGGCGTGCGGGATCAGCGAGGCCGACATGCGTAACGCATCCGCCCAGCCGGGCCGCATCGGCTCGGGCACCAGTATCCGCGCCAGCAGCAAGGCGGCATCGACCGCCTTCGTGCCCGCCGGCCGCAGGATGGCCGCGCAGATCGTCCTCGACGCGATATCGACCGCGATGGTCAGCTCGACTCTGCCGGTGACCCCGTCGTCCAGGACCGCCAGCACGTCCAGCGGGGTGGTGTCGATCTGCACCACCTCGCCGGGCCGGGCGGCCATGGTCGGCGTGAACGGTGCCTCAGGCCGCCGGGCCTGCGAGCGCCTGGTCGTGGCCGCCTCGAAGCTGTGCCGCCCCTCGGCCAGAGCCTTCACCAGCCGGTAGAGCGTCGCCCGCGAGGGAATGGGCACCACGCCTTCGCCGTGGCGTTCGGCCATCAGATGCTCGGCCTGGCGCATCGCCCGGGTGCGGGTGCCGGTCGACTTGCTCTCCTGCGAGGCGAGCACCTCGATGAGGGCTTCCACCAGCCGCTCGTCCACTCGTCCCGTACTCGGCATGGACAGCCGTGTGGCCCGCCGGTCGACCAAACCTCACACACCCTCATCGCGCCATCGCAGCCGCATGCGGTGCAAGGTCCGGTCCGAGACCGACGTTCCCGAGGCGGTCAGCTCGGCGGCCTTTGCGGTGATCCGCTCGTTGATCGTGCGCCACTTCGGGTCGAACTCCGGCCGGGGACTGGTGCCCGCGGGTGCATCCCGTGGCACTCCGGTCTCGACCTCGATCAGGTGCCGCTCGAAGAACTGAGCCTTGAGCAAGGCGGGTTCGGGAACCGTGTCGAGCTGCCCGAACGGCGGCAGGCCCGGCGTACCGGCCTGCGAGTCGAGCAGCTCGAAGTCCTCGGCCGCCATGAGGTGGGTGAACATCATCAGTGACGGTGCCCCGTGGCGGTCGACCAGCCGGACCGTGGTGCCCGCGAGCCCGGCCACCGTGTGAACCTGCCCGTCGAAGCGGACGCGGTCGCCGACACGCAGTGCTCCGCGTGGACTTGTCCGGCTCATCGCTCCTCACTTCGGCTCACCAGCGTGCGGTCGCTGAGCGGATAGGACAGATCCGCGGCCAGGCGTCCGCACCACAGCAGGTGGAACACCACCGGGAGAACCTGGAGGGGATCGCCGACGGACGCGGCCTGGGCAACCAGCGGCGCGGGGACGGCAAAGGACGCGGTCACCGCCGAATTGATCCCCTCCGACTCCCCGTAACGGGGGTGGCGGTAGCCGGCGAGCCAGCGCAGATTCGCCACCCGCACCGCATCGACCTCCCCGGCCAGCCGATAGGCCCAGCCCAGCTGTTCGCAGGCGCGGCGCATCGCGGCGAACGCCACCGCGGACCGGACATCGGAAGAGAGTGAAGTCGCGATCGAGCAGTCGTACGGGCGGGCCGCGAGGACGTCGGCCGCGGTGAACTCGCCCGAGGGCGCTGTCACGTTGTTGGGTGCGTGAGTGCCTGACAGCGTGCTGGGGTGTGGCCGGCCCGGGTGTCGGTCTGGGTCAGGTTGTTGCGGGCAGGCGGGCGATGCCGGTGATGTGGTCCCAGATGGCGAAGCGGGTGATCATCTCGGCTCGGTAGTGGGTGGCGGACAGGCTGTGGCGGTGGGTTGGAAGTGGGGTGAGATCCCGCTGAACGCGGCGAGGAATCTCTGCGCTCGGCCGGTGCTGCGGAAGCCTTTCATGGCCCGTTCGCGCTGCCGGGTCGGTTGGTGGGAGTTCTCGGCCCGGTTGTTCATGCCGTTGTGGGAGCGGTGCTCGACCGAGGGCATGACCTCGCGGTGGGCGGCTCCGTAGGAGCGGAGCTTGTCGGTGACGACCACCCGCGGCACCGTACCCGTCTTTGTCAGAAGGCCACGGAAGAACCGCCTGGCCGCGGCCTTGTCTCGTTGGTTCTGCACGAGGATGTCCAGCACTCCCCGCTCAATCAATGTGACAACGCCCTGTGGAGGCCGCGCCGCCGCGGGTGGGGTCCGCGACGGCACGGCGGGGCGGACCGGACAGGTCAGGCCCAGGGGGTGACCACCGTGAAGGAGCTGTCGGCTCGGAAGGTGTCTGTGTTCTGGTAGGGGTCCACGCGCAGCGCGTAGTTGTAGTGGCGGAGGTAGCGGCCGGGGTAGTTGTACGACTCCAGGCTGACGGAACCGGATGTGCTGCCGGGGCGGGCGCAGTACGTGGCGTCCTTGGTGAAGACGGCCGTGCCGTTGCTCGCGTCGAAGCGGACCCGGTAGTCCCAGTGGCGGAGGTAGCGGCCGGCGGAGTCACGGAAGGAGTAGCAGTTGGCGTCCGCGAGGCCAGGCACGACGGTGAAGGTCGCGCTCTGCTTGACGGCGGTGCTGCTGGAGGCGCTCACCGGGTCGATGTAGCCGAGGCTGTCGGAGCGCACCACGGCGGACCGTCCGGGGAAGTTGACCGACTGCAGTGACCTGGTGGTGCTGGTGGGCAGGGTGACACCGCCGGGGACCGTCTCCTTCAGCACGGTGGCGTGGCGTATGAAGCCGGTCAGCCCGGGCACCTCGGTGGGCGTGGTCCAGGTGGCGAAGTTGTCGTAGCTGTCGCTGTACCAGTACTTCCCGGCGCGGTAGCCGTCGTAGTAGATGCGCCAGCCGCCGTTGTCGAGCTGGACCAGGGCCGGGCCCTCGACCCAGTCGCCGAATCCGGCCCAGTTGCCCGTCTTCCGCATGGTGTAGGGGCCGGTGAGGCTGGAGGCGGTGGCGTACTCGATGTACTTCGTCGTCTCGTTCTTGGTGAACGCGTGGTACGTGGAGCCGATCTTCACGACGAAGGTGTCGATGTAGTTCGGGCCGATGCCGGAGAGCTGGGTGGGCGCCGACCAGGTGGTCAGCGCGGAGTCGGTCGCCGTGATCTTCCAGGCGGTGAAGTGGGTGGCGGTGCTCGCCGACGTCAGCGACATGATGACGTTGACGCTGCCGTCGCTGTCGACGAACCACTCCGGTGCCCAGGTGCGGGTCAGCCCGGTGATCGGGATCGTGTAGTTGTACAGGAACGTCCAGTTCACCCGGTCGGTGCTCCGAGCGAAACCGATGGTGTTCCCGGTCCAGTTGGTGGTGTAGGTGATGTAGTAGAAGCCGTCGGTGTGCTTGAAGATGCTGGGGTCCCGGATGAGACCGGACGGCGGGGTGTAGGCGGGGCCCTTGCGCAGGGTGAATCCGGTGGCGTCCGGCGAGTCGTACACGTACATGTTCGACTCGCTGCTGTTGGTGAACGCGGTCATTGTGTACCGCGTGGCCTGCCCGGCCGGTGGGGCGTCGGCCGTTGCGGTGCCCTGAAGGGCGGGGACGCCCAGGAGCACCAGCAGCAGCGGGCCCAGCAGGGCCCAGAGCGTTCTTGCGGTTCTGTTCAACTCTTCCTCCGGGCTCGACCAGTCCCGCTTGGCCGATCGCCGTGGGTGGGGACGCGTTGGTCGAAATTGCGAACAATGTGCGGAACTTCGAGCAGAAGATAGATTTGAGCAATGGTTTCGTCAATGTTTCCGACGGTTTCCGTTCTGGTGCGGCTCGCGCCGTCGGCTCACGGAAAAGCCGCGGTGTCGTCCTATGTCGACTTTTGTGGGAAGTGCCACTTCATGCGCGGCGCCGACCAGCCGCAGCAACAGCGAGGAAGGTGCACTGATCCGAGCCGAGGTGGCCCTGCGTGGGCCGGCCGACGCGACGACCGGACCGCTCGGGCGGTCGACAGCTCACGGCCACCGAACCGCACGGGACGGGACGGTCCCCGACGAGCCCTGGTCCGGCTGGAAGAGCCCGCCGCCGACGGTCGGCGGGGCTCGGCGGGGGCGCCATGGTCACCACCGTCGTACCGACGCCGTCACCGGGCCGTGGCCCTCGAACACGGCCCGGCCGGGGGCGCCGGGTTCTGACCCGGTGACGTACCGCTAAATGGCTGTCTGGTCCAGCGGCGTCAGGAGACGGTGAACATCTGGTGGTCGCCGCCGTCGAACGGGCGTTGAAGACTGCGTCGTGGTACAGCGCAATGCCTCCGCGAGCGGCCCGCCGTACCGGTGTTCCTGGTGCGGCGGGCCGTTCTCTGTTCGGGTGGCCGACCCTGGGTCGGCCTCACGCGAGGAGAACAAGGAGGGGGTTCAGACCCCGTCGGTGGGGGTCATCCGGTGGCGAGGGTGGTCCACTTCTGGTTGGAGCCGCCGTTGCAGTCCCACAGCACGAGCTGTGTGCCGTTGGTCGCGGAGGCGCCCGGAACGTCGAGGCAGCGGCCGGAGGCGGGGTTGCGGTAGCCGCCGTTGTGGGGCTGCCAGACCTGGTTGGCGCCGCCGTGGCAGGCCCAGATCTGCACCTTGGTGCCGTTGGCGGTGCTCCCGCCGACGGCGTCGAGGCATTTGCCCATGGAGCGCAGGGTGCCGTCGGTGTAGGCGGACCAGTACTGGTTGGCACTGTCGCCGCAGCTCCACGTCTGGACGGCGGTCCCGTCGGCGGTGCCGGCGCCGTTGACGTCCATGCACTTGCCGACGATGCCGGACTGCACGCGTGCGGGGGCGGGGGCGGGGTTCCTCAGCCACCCTGCGCTGTCTGCGGCCTGCACGCCGCGGTGGAAGGCATCGGCCATCTTCTGGTAGCCCGCGTCGTTGGGATGCAGGGCGTCGGCCAGGTCGGCCGCGGTCAGGCCGCTCATGTCGACGTGGGCGACGCGCTTGCCTGCGGACTGTGCGTCCCTCACGATCTGCGGGATCGCCTGGTTGTACGCGCCCCGGTACTGCTCCTCCGAGCCGCTGGTGGACACGACCAGGGAGGCCACCAGGACGGTCGCGTCGGGGGCGGCGACGGTGACCTGGTCGACCAGCGACCTCAGCCGGGCGGTGGCGGTGGAGACCTCGTAGCTCTCGTTGAGGTCGTTGGTGCCGATGTGCAGCGTCACGACGTTGGGCCGGTAACGAGTTAGCGAGGCGTCGGTGAGTGCGGCGACCTGGTGGATCTTGTATCCGGAGTGGCCTTCGTTGTCGGGGTCGGACATCGAGCCGCTCCGTCCCGTGCCCACGAAGTCCAGCGGATGTCCGTCCGCCGCAAGCCTGTTCCACAACGGCCCGCGGTAGCCGTTGCCGGTGCTGCTGCCCACGCCCCAGGTGATCGAGTCACCCAACGGCATGACCCGCAAAGGGGTGCCGGAGGCGGCGGAGGCAGGGGCCACACCCGCCGCCGTCACCCCGAGCACGGCGGCGACAAGCGTGACCAGGGGGAAAATCCAGGGCTTTCTCATACAGGCGTCCTCTTCTGCGAGTGATGGTGAATCAGCGGGTGGGGGGATTGCCGTTGGTGCCAGCCACTCGGCACCTGTTCTGCCACCGATCCGCGCCGGACGACTCCGCCCTCACTGAGCGTCCCGGCGGCTCACAGCGCGAGGATCGGCTAGCCCTGGTTGGAGCCGCCGGTGGAGGGCCACTGGGTGACCTTGGCACCGTCCGCGGGGGAGGCGTCCTTGACGTCGGCGCACCAGCCGTTGCGGACGTCGACGAACTGGTAGCAGCCATTGATCGAAGGCACCAGCCTCCACGACTGGTTGTCACCGCCGTCGTCGGTTCTCTCGTTGAGTCCGTCGCCCTGGCCGGAACCGCCCGGGCTCTGCTGGCTCGCTCCACGGCCACTGGATGACCGCGCCACCGTCGGCGCTCGAGGCGCCATTGACATCCATCACCTTGCCGCTCTCGCGGGTTCACCAGCCGGACGGTCCCGACGTCCGCGCTGAAGGGACGGTCGTAGCTGACCGTCACCCGTGAGCAGCGTGCCTTCGCGCGGGGCGAAGCGGCTGCGGCAACCGTCATAGCGGCCACGCCCGGGCAGCACGCCGCTGCGACTGATCGGTCGGACAACGTTCCTCTCCTGACTCTTCCCAGAACAACACGGACGGTGTGAGCTTCTGGTTCGGAGCAACGTGGGGAGGGCCGTCGCGGTGGTGGACCGCATATCAACGCATACACGGGTACATCGGATGCATGAGGGGCTTTACAAGTTGGTGCGTGACAGCGGGTGAGGCGACGTGCCTGGCCGGTGGCATGATCCGGCTGTGGCGATCATGGTCAATCGGGCGGTACTGGCGCATCGGTTGTTCACGGGGATCTCTCGACGTCATACGCACGCTTCTGGCGGAGCGGGGGTGCGCGGTCCCGACCATCCCGGCCTGCGTCTTCGGACGCTGCCGGATGTGTTCGCCTACGCCCAGGCCGAGGGCGTCGAGCTGCGCCTGGACGCGACCGAGGTCCAGGTCCGTCGGCCACCAGCCGGACGTGGTGGCCGGCGCGCATTCGTCTCCGGCAAGAAGAAACAGAACAGCATGAAGGCAACCGTGATCGCTGACTGGCGCGGCCGCACGTTATGGACCGATGCCCTGCGACCTGGCCACATGCATGACGCCACAGTCGCCCGCAACGAAGCATCGCAATCTGCTTCCAGCACTTACCCGAGGTGGAGGTCCTCCTGGACGACGGCTACCTCGGCCTGAGCCGTGACTACCCCAGCCAGGCCGTCACCCCGCCGAGAAAGCCGCGACCTGGAGCACTGCCGGGTCGGGTCGCGCAGTGGGAACGTGACCGTCACGGGCACTCGTCCGACCGCATCACGGTCGAACACGCTCTACCAGATCACAAACGCTGGAAGCAACTGATGCGCTTCACCCACCGCCGCGACCGCCTGCCCGACACCTACCGCGCTATCGCCGACCTCGTCTCCGACCGCACAGCACAAGCCTGAACAGCGACGCGGTGTTCACGATCGTCTCGTCCAGGCCCGGCGCGCGGTGGCGGCCGCGCAGGACGAGGGCAAGGTGACGGCGGGCTTCGGCGAGCAGGTGCCGACGAGTGACGGTGTCCGTCTTGACGCTTCACCATCCTTTGGCCGCCGGAGTTGTCCGTGGTCGATGCACCACCGCCCGGCCTCAGTCAGACCGGTGCGGGCGGGCACCGACCAGCCTCAGGCCCAAGCCGCCCGGGGCTTCTCTTGCGTGGCAGAATGCCTGATCACGGACGAGCACGCGGGGGGATTCCATGAACGATCAAGGCCTCTCGAAAGAAGGCTTCAGCATCTTCGCCGTCGATGCCAGCTGGCCGGAATCACGGAAGGTCATGGGGCACAGCTACGACCAAGTCACCGGCGATGTCCACATGTCCCTGTGGTTCGGCTCTCCGTACTACGACTACCAGGTCGAGCACATGACGGTCGTCAGCGCCTCCTCCGGGAAAATGCAGAGGTCGGCATAGCTCTGGAACGGGCTTTCGGGATGTATTACCACCCTGGCGAGGAACCCCTGTCCGGCTTGCCGGCCTCCGAACCCGTCACCATCACAAACCCGTATGTAGTCTCATACCGCCCTCTTACAGCGATCACAGGGCTCAAGGATGTCGATGAGGACTGACAGCGGTCAGCGAGTCGGACATCGGTGGTGACGGCGGACTGATGCCAGCCCTCCCCCTTGGGTTCCTGCCTCGCGCGCCAGCCCGTGCGCTGGCTGCGGCCTGGGCGCGGGCGGATGCTGGCTGCCCCCCAACTGAGTTGCGGCCTCGGTGAACACCTACGCCGCCCACCCCGCTGTCCGTCCACGAGCCGCACATTCCAGCGGCTGGGAGGGCTGAGTCGTCCCACAACGGGTAGTCGAGCAGAGGAAGGCACTCGCCTGTACCGAGGGGATGGATCCGCATGCCACGCATGATGGAACGTATCAAGCAGTTCGCAAGGAGTCCCCAAGGGCGTCGTACGGCCGAGCAGGCGCGGCGGGCCGCTTCCGACCCCCGTCGCCGGAGCCAGGCCAAGAGGCTGCTGGGCAGATTCCGCGGCCGTCGCTGACCGCATCCGCCCCACATAAAGCGTGTTGCAGAAGGCCGTCGCCGCCTGCTGCTCCTGTCCGTACGCCTGACATGGCACCCGTACTTCAAGAGCGTCCCCTCGGTGCCGGCGGCGCGTGTTGAGTTGCGGCGGAGTACGGGACCGTCAGGTTGCGGTAGGTGTTGCGCGAGCCTTCGCAGCGTTCTGGAGTTCGCCCAGGTCACCACGGGTGTACGAGCGTGGTTGGGGTGCTGAAATCCCCGTTGCGACCCCTTCGACCATGCCCTGGCTGGAGTTGAGGAGTGGGAGGGCGGGATGGGCGGCGCGGACGCAGCCGGGGATCGGGGCGCGCTCACCGGTGTTGCGCGTCGGCGGGGCCGCCGCGCCCGGCCGCCGTCAGCGCGGCGGCGACGCCAGGCGGGGGACGTCGGCGGGGGAGAGGTCGGGGCGGGCACGGTGCCAGTGTGCGGGATGCCGCCACCGGCCGGAGGCGTCGCGGGCGACGTCGACGCCGACTTCTACCACCAGCTCGTGTTCCACCAGCGTGACGTTCAGCGTCTCCTGGCTGCCCCACCCGGCGGAGAACGACCAGCCTGTCCACGGATGGCCACGCGCCCCCGCAGCGAGCAGGTCGGCGACCGCCGCACCTGCCGCCTGGGCGAGGGTGGTGGTGCGGCCGACGTACTGAAGGCGGCCTTCGGTGTCGTACCTGCCGAGCAGCAGCGTGCAGGGAACGGCCAGGGAACCGGTGATCGCGCCGACGATCGCCTCGCTCGTCTCGCGGACCTTGTATTTCTGCCAGCCCCTCACTGACGGGCGGTAGGCGTCGTCCAGCCTTTTGAAGACCACGCCCTCCATTCCGACCGACGCCCACGTCAGCCACTCGCGCACGACGACGGCCTCAGTTGTCGACGGACACAGCGCCCACGGTGCCGACAGCCGATGGGCGGCGAACACGGACTCCAGCGCAGCCCTGCGCCGCCGATACGGCCAAGAGGTGGTGTCCGTCCCGGACAGCCGCAGCAGATCGAACGTGACGAAGTGGGCCGGCCATTCCTCCGCCGCCCGGTCCGCCCCAGCACCGTGCCGGGCAAGCCGGTTCTGCAACCGCTCGAACGCGAGGCGGCCCGCGGCGTCCCATACGACCAGCTCGCCGTCCAGGGAGGTCGCGTCCGGCAGTTGCACGGCCCCGACCACGACCTCCGGAAACGACGGCCCCATTTCGGTGCCGCGCCTGGAGCGCAGCACCACCTGGCCCGCGGCGACGGAGACGAGAGCCCGAAATCCGTCCCACTTCGGCTCCGCAGCACAGCCAGGCCGCACATCGGGCAAGGAAATAGGGGTGGTCAGCATCGGCTCCGGCAGCGTCCACGTCACGCACCATGCCTTCCACCCAGTCCATCGGCCGCCCGGGTGACTGCCATGGCCGGTCTTGGTCGGGCGCGAGCGGACCCCCGACCATGCAGTCCCCGGCGGTGTCCACGGCTGGTCAGCCGGTCACAGGGTCAAGATCGCCCTCCGCCTGGTGCTCCGAGCCGAGTTCCTGACGCAGGTCCAGGAAGCAGCGCAGCCGCACGCCCCGCTCGCCGGGCTCCCGGGTCGTACGGTCCGCCGGCGCGGTGACGCACCGCGCAGCGAGCGGCTCCTGGACCGCGAAGGCGGTCTCGTCATCGGCGGCCGCGGCCTCCACCACGGGCCAGCCCCGGCCTTGCCACATGCCCGTCATTGATCTGCCTCATGCCTGGCACGACGTGCCGACACCCCCGGAGGTTCTTCCGTCCGGACGTCTTCACCCGACTGGGGACGCTCCGCGCGAGCGCTGACGTAGCGCACGATCGGCGGCGGCAACATCTCCTGCGCCAACACTTGCGCCTTCTCCTGTGCGAGCCGTTCCGCCATCCCGGAGTTTGCCCAGGTGGCTTTGTTAATGGAACCTGACACCACTTGTCGCTCGGGGCCGAGAACGCCTCGTTTCGACGACGGGCGATGTCTGTGAGTTCTGGCAACGCCCGGGGGCTTGCGGTGGGCGCATTGACGTGCTTGAGGGACAAGGCTGCGATGGCGTCACCGAAGTCCAAGGTCGACTTGTACGCGGCGCTCCGCCGTGATGCCCGGTCCGGCATGTCGTACCGGGCCTTGATGCGTGAGCAGGGAGTCGGACTCCGGACGGTCAAGGCTGCGTTGGAGTCGGTCTGGCCGGAACCGTGGAAGAAGCCGCGGCCGCGCGGGACCCGCCTGGATGCCTACAAGCCGTTGATCGACGCGATGCTCCGGGCGGATCTGGATGCTCTGCGCAAGCAGCGTCACACGGTCAAGCGGATCTTCGACCGGCTCCTGGACGAGCACGCGGCGGAGGCGGTGACCTATCCGATGGTGCGGGCCTATGTCGCCGGCCGGCTGCCCCAGATCGCCGTTGAGGCCGGCCGCGGGGTGGTGCACACGTTCATTCCGCAGTCCCACCGGCCCGGGGGCGGCCTAGGTGGGATGTTCATGCCGTTGAAGTTATATAACTGAGTGAGTATATTGAGGGTGTGTCCCTGCCCTTCGATGTACTGGCCGACCCCACGCGGCGGCGGATGCTCGGGCTGCTCCTCGGGCGCCCCCGACTCGTGGGGGAGATCGCCCACGAGCTGGAGATGAGCCAGCCGAGGGTGTCCAAGCATCTGCGCGTGCTGCGTGACGCCGGACTCGTCACAGTGCGGGCGGAAGCGCAGCGCCGCTGGTACGAGCTCCGCCCGGAGCCGCTGTCCGAGCTCGACGCCTGGCTCGCGCCGTATCGCCGGCTGTGGACGGAACGCCTGGAAGTGCTGGAACAACACCTGGAAACGATGCCCGACGTCCCCGAGGAACAGCCGCGTCAGGCGGCCGAGGAGCAGTGAAGCGATGAGCACGACCACCACCATCATTGACGGTCGGCCTGCCCTGCAGTTCGAACGTCACCTGAAGCACGGCCGGGAGAAGGTCTGGCTGGCCGTCACAGATCCCCGGCATCTGAGCCAGTGGTATCCGTTTCGGGTGACACAGCTGGAGCCGAGGGCCGGCGGTCGGATCGCCTTCGACGACGGCGAGGGCACGGTCTACACGGCCACCATCACCCACTTCGACCCGCCGCGGCTGTTCGCCTTCGACGAGCACGACCCGGACGGCAAGGAACGGGAGTTCGACGATCACCTCAGGATCGAGCTGCGCGACGAGGGGGCCGGCTGCCTGCTGGTGTTCACGCACATCATGGCCGATCCCTCGACCGCCGACAGCGCCTCCGGAGGCTGGCAGACGTGCCTGGACGAGCTCGAGGCGCAGCTCGAGACGGCTGGATGACCGCCCGAGCCGGTGGGCCAGCCGCTGTCCGGCCGGTCACTGGCGAAGCCAGATGGCGACGGCTGCTGCGGTGATAGTGCCGACGTGCGCTCATGGGCTCCTAGTACTCCAGCAGTACTTCGTGGTTTGACCTGGGGAAATGTCGAGCGGTGGGAGTGTAGCGGGCAGGATGCTGTCACGGACGGGTTCTGCCCGCCCGCCCCTCGAAGGAGTGCCCACGACGGAGATGTCGCCCGTGTTCGGGAAAGCCTCAGGCCGTGATCACAGAACAGGCAGCCGAAGACTTGGGACCGCGACCTGGACCACCTCTTCACCACCATCGGGCACCACTTCGGCCGCGTCGAACCCCGCCGCCGGATGCGGGACTACGTGCGCGCATTGCTCGCCCCGGTAGCCCGCAAGAACAGCCCAAGCAGCCCGCAACGTCCACCGCGTCGCTTCGCTGCAGCGCCGGGAATTCCGACCCCCGCCCCTTCGCCTGACTGCGCTGCCGCTCCGTGTCGGCCGACGACTCGAAGACTGGCGCGATCTTGCCATTACGGGACGCGCACGTCACGGCACGATAGGTGTCGCTGCAGCCCGGCCCGATCGTGCCCTCCGAGATCGGAGAGGGCTGAGCCGCAGCGGTTTCACACCGAACTCATCGCACCTTTGGAAGGAAACCTGATGAGTACTGCAAAGCACGCTCTTGTCGTGACCATGCTGGCCAGCGCCATTGCCTTATCTCTCCCGACGGCAGCGCAGGCCGCCCCACCGGCGATATGCAACAACGTGACCGTCGGCATCATCGGCACGGACGGCGACGACCGGATCATACTGAACTCCGACACCCCTCTGGTGGTCTCCACCGGCACGGGTAACGACACCATCATCCTCAGCGGCGCCGGCAACCACACCATCTGCGCCGGAGCCGGTGCGGACACGGTCATCGGGGGCAACGGCGGAGACTGGATCGACGGCGAGGAAGGCCTGGACTACATCGAGGGCCAGGGGGGCGATGACACCATCGACGGCGGCGGAGCTGCCGACACCGTGCTCGGCGGTGTGGGGAACGACCGCATCTCCGGGGGTGCCGGGGCCGATACTCTGGACGGCAACGGCGGTGCCGACTGGATCGACGGCCAGGCCGGACCCGACAGGATCGACGGCGGCGCGGGCGGTGACACCCTCTACGGCACAGCGGGAGCCGACAGGATCGACGCCGGCGCTGGGACCGACACTCTCTACGGCGGCGCCGGGCCCGACACTCTGAACGGCGACGGCGGCGCGGACACCCTCCAGGGCCAGGCAGGCGCCGACGACCTCGATGGCGGCGACGGCAATGACCAGCTCAACGGCGGCGACGGCAACGACGTGCTGACCGATCTCGCCGGTGCCGATGGCGGCGACGGCGGCGCGGGCGCGGCCGATCAGTGCGACATCCGGATCGAGACCCGGCTGAACTGCGAGATCCTCTTCTGATCCGCCTCCTTCCAGCTCCGTACGCCGTCAGCGCTGACGCACTTCAGCCACGCGGCGGTACCGCATTCCCCCGATGCGGTTCCCGCGCGGCGTGGACGGCCGGGTGACCGACCACAATCCCGTGGGCTGAGGTGGTAGGTGCTCTCGGCCGGAAGCATCCCGCAGGCGGCATTTAGGCATGAGCACATCAGTGGAGCGCGACGGACGCCTCCTCGGCAGCGTCCCCCCGCCGCCCGGACCGGCCCACCGGCCCTGACCCGGCGATGCAGCCTCAAACCTCAAACAGCTGTAACCAGCCCATCGAACGGCCCCGGCGCCCCACCAGGCGCCGGGGCTGCTCGTTCCTCCTCCGTGAACGGTGGGCCTCCGGACCCCGTGAGCGCCACGGCGGCTCGTGACCGCCCCGGTCGTGACTCTGCGAATGGCTTTGATGAGGTCGCTGGCGTCGAAGACGACGAAGCGGACATCCCTCGCACTGCAAGTGCGACGTCCTGCAGCCGGGCGTTGGATGAGTCCCTGATCTTCTTGGTGCCGGTTCAGCACGTGCTGAGGCGCAGGGGCCGGCTACCGCTGCGCTCGTCCAGCCAAGCAGCACCCAGGATGCTTGTCCTCGTTGGTGCTGGGCCGCACTCGCCTGTCGGCAGGTACAGCTCGACGAACTCCCACTCCTCGTCAGTTGTACTCGCGTCGAAGGTCTACTGGTCCAGACCCTGCCACGAAGGCGAATCCCGCAGATTGATCACGTCTCGAAACGCGCCCTGGTTCAAGCCCTCTCTGCGCAGGCGGCCTCGGGAGAGCGGCCCTGCTCGGGAAGCAGGCCGGCGAGCACGTCCAGAACCTGTGTACCGCCTCCCATGGCAAGGTTCCGGCGCCACAGTTCTTCGATCTCGGCGGTGCGGCCCGTCCGTGCGAGCAGCTTGATCAGGTGGTGACCGGCGTACCAGCGCGTGGTCGAGTCGCCGTGGTCCGCCAGGCGGCGCCAGATCTGCTCGCTCTCGTCGGTGTGCCGGTGGGATTCCAGGAAGGTGACGAGTTCCTCGTTCACCGCCAGGTTGCCGGACGCCGCGATCTTCCGCAGCAGCTCCTCCGCCTCGTCGATCCGCCCGCGCTCCACCAGGAGTTCGACGAGGCGACGAGGGGAAGTCCAGGCCTCCTCGCCTCCGTTCAGGGCCGAGCGGAGCAGTATCGTCTGGGCCTCGTCCGAGCGCTCCTGCTTCAGCAGGAGACTGACCAGCCAGCCGGTGCCCTTGTCGTAGGTCGTGGAGACCGTTTCGAGGAGGCGTTCGTCCTCGGCGTCCCTGCCGTGCCGACCCAGCAGGAGGAGCGGGTCGGCGTCGCCCTTGAGGGCACTGGGGCGGAGCAGCGCGACCGCCTCGTCGACACGGCCCCGCTGTTCGAGCACCTTGGCCAGCCCCGAGGCCGATCCGTACTCCCGGCACGGACCCCGTCCCGCCACAGTTCCTCCGCCTCGGCCAGCCGACCCTGCCGCAGGAGGAGGTCGCTCAGTTTCTCGCGCGCCTCGGAGGAGGTCTCGTCCCCGTTTCCGTGCCGGACGCTCTGGCGCCACACCCGCTCGGCCTCGGCCGTCCGCCCCTCGCTCTCCAGGTGTCTGGCCAGGATGCTGCGGGCGTAGCTGTGTCCGGCTGCTGCGGAACGCCACAGCACCTCCTCCGGCACTGTCACGTTGGCTGACCGGTGGGATGATCTTCTGGTTGATCAGCCGGGGAAGGGTCGTCCGTGGGGAGGGCGTCGCTGTCGTACAAGGGGCACCGGTACCCGGTCGAGGTCATCTCCCACTGTGTGTGGCTGTACCACCGCTTCCCGCTCAGCTTCCGCGAGGTCGAGGAGCTCATGCTCGAGCGCGGCGTGACCGTCTCCTACGAGACGATCCGCCACTGGTGCGCCAAGTTCGGGCAGGCCTACGCCAACGCGCTGCGCCGCAGGCAGCCCCGGCCCGGTGACAAGTGGCACCTGGACGAGGTCTTCATCAAGATCAACGGGCGGTTGCAGTACCCATGGCGGGCCGTCGACCAAAACGGCATCGTGCTGGAAATTCTGGTGCAGAACCGGCGGGACAAGGCCGCGGCCAGGCGCTTCTTCCGCAGGCTGATGAAGAGGACGGGTGCGGTGGCGCGGGTGGTCGTCACCGACAAGCTCCGCTCCTACGGCGCTGCCCACCGCGAGGTCATGCCCTGCGTCGAGCACCGCCAGTCGAAGTACCTGAACAACCGGGCGGAGAACAGCCACCAGCCGACCCGGCAGCGTGAACGGGCGATGAAGGGCTTCCGCTCAGTGGGCGGGGCCCAGCGGTTCCTGTCCGCGTTCAACGGTATCTCGCCCCACGTCCGGCCCCGCCGCCATCTGATGCCCGCCCACGACTACCGAGCCGAGATGACCGTCCGCCTCGCCATCTGGGAGCAGATCACCGGCGTCGCCGGCCTTGCCACCGCGGCCTGAGCACAGGCCCGGCTCCCAAGCCCGCCCTGCCCCGACGCGCCGTCAGGCAGTCACAGCCAACAACGTGACAACGCCCTGGAGGAGCCTCCAATACATCACGCTCAACCCGAGCCGCATCGGCGATATCGCCCGCGCTGCCCTCGTCCTCAATGGAATCTGGAAGTGACCATCGTTGAGAGAACCTCAGTGACCAACATCTCTGCGAAACCTGGGGATTGGCAAACGGAGCTGTTCAGGAGACCGCGTCTTCACGCCCTGGCCACGGCAGGATCACACGATTCGCGAATGCATGCTCGATCGACACGGGCGACTTCCAAGTTCCTGGGGCGTGCTGACGTTGACCACAGTCGGTTTTGTCCCGTCGTGCTCCGCCCCCAGGATGTTGAAGGTGCAGGATCCTGCGGGGTTCTTTGATCGGTCCGCCCTGCGGGATCTGGGCAGACAAGGCGGCTCATCCGCAACGCGCCCCTCAATGGCTTCGCGGTGGCTCGCCCGTACGTCATCACCACGCCGTGACCAGCGGCGTCGCCTAATCAACCCGATTCTGCGACAGCTCTGAGGAGCCACCACGCCAGACGGGACATGCGTCCCACGACGCGCGCCTCCTGCGTGAAAACACCGCATTGCATGACCGTTGAACAGGTGGTCTAATGACGATCGCGTTTGTGATCATGACCTGGCGGCAGACCACCGCGGGTCTCGAGCGTGTAGCGCATCTTCACCGGGGTTTGGTGAAGAGGAAGTGAAACGGGGGAAGGGTATGGGGGGTTCCTGGAGCGTCATGAGGGGAGCAATGCTCCGGCAAGCGGGGTTTCCCGTTGATTTGCTGGACATTCTCATCCATGACGCTGGGGATCACGCGGCGGCTGTCCGTGACGCACACGAAGCAGCAAGGGGTGCAGCGGAAATCCTGGCTCGCGTACTGCGAAGCAGTGATGCCGCGTCCAATCAGCGCCCGTTGACGCGCCTTGGTCGATTGAAGCAGCTTGCGGCAGCGGATCGACGTGCTGTCCCGGATGCACAACAAGACCTCGTCACCGCTTATCACGTGGCGCTGACCGGGCTGGGGGAAGCGCTGGATCAGTTCGACCGTCGGCACGCCCGCGCCCTGGAAACTTCTCGGGCACAGGTGAAGCAGCTCTTTCAGGAACGTACCGAGCTGCGTCAGGTCCTCATGCTGTCCAACGAGGCGAACTATCCGCACTTCGATGGATGGCTCACGCAGGATCGCGACCCCAGTGATCGTACCGGTCGCCGTATGACCGATCTGTTGACCATGTATCTGCAGCGCGTGACGACGAAAAACGAGACGGCCTCACACTTCGGCCCGGTCAGTGTCGCCCGTGTGGGAGCTGCGGGGGCAGGGATTTCCTGGCGCGAGGGCCCTCTTCGGCGGATGGCCTATCTCAGTCACTGGGCCGCCGAGCGGCTGGCGGCGACGCTGGGGAGCGACCCCCGATTCCGGGGCGGAATTCGCCCGCGCCTGCTGCCATTGGCATTCCGTGAGGGTAACCGCGTCGACCGCTACGCCTTCCGAACTCGGACCGGTATGCCCGACGACTGGGTGTTCATCGTCGTGGGCAGTTCACAGCTCGAACCCGACGCAGAGTGGATATGGCGGCACGCGGACGGCCAACGCACCATCAGTGAACTGCACCAGCAATGGCGGGAGTCGTCGGGCCGTCCGACGCACGAACTCGACGCTGTTATCGACAAATGCAGCAACGACGGCTGGCTGATCACCCTTCCCGAAATACCCGTCGGGACGATCGACCCCCTCGCCGTGCTACGTGACTTCGTGACCGAATCCGAGGTCCATGCAACTGACGTCGCTCAGATTCTCGACGACCTCACCAAATTCCTGCACACCTTTCCTGATGCCCCGTTGCCGGATCGCTTTGAGCTTTCCCGGAGCATCCGCGAACGGTTTGAGGAATTCACCGGGGAATCCGCTGAGCGTCCCGGCGGATCACACTATGCTGACCGGTCCATCTTCTACGAAGAGGCATTGGGCCCGCAGTATGATCTGTCGGTCTCTGAAAGCATCGGACGGTTCATCGAGGACGAACTCTCCCCGGTTTACGAGATGGTGCTTTTCAAGCCTCGCGCCCGCATGAGGCGCGAAACGGAAATCCTGCACGCCTGGGCTCTAGAGGCCTTCGGTGCATCAACTCACGTCCCGCTTCACCGCTTTTACCAGGCGTTCTTCTCTGCTGAACAACGCATCCACGCTGCTTGTGCCGAAGTGGACCATCAGGTGGCCGCCATCGAGGCCGAACTCCGTTCTGCCCTACTGGCGGAAGCGGACCTCGAGGCACACGAGATCGAGGTCGGCCGACAGCGCCTCGAGTCGGTGCTGGCCCGCCACACCGGTGGCCCGCCCGCCTTGTGCAGCCCCGACGTGATGCTCGCGGCCGAGGATGCCCAAGCCCTGGCTGATGGCAGATTCACCGCCGTCGTCGGCGACTGCCACGCCCTACGGGATCCCCTCACCCATTCCAGCCTTGCCCCCCTGCTCGCGGCTGAGTACGGAGGTGCCGCGGAGGAGGCCCAGAGCCGCTACGAGGGGCTCCTGGATCCGGATGAGGTCCTGGTCGACCTGGCTCGTGCCCACCTGGACAAGACCGGTGTGCAACTTGCTTACCCCTGCCCCGACGTCGAGGTGTACGGCCGGTCGGGCAAGCCGCGCGGTCAAGTCCTTCAGCCTCGGCAGCTGTACATCGCCGTCACCGAGGACCGCCTTGAACTACGGGCGGAGGGTTTGACGGGACGGCTCCGACTGAAGGCGCCTTTCGCGGGCGGCCCCGGCATCCGACACGACCCACTCGCCGTCTTCGCGTTCCCTCGTCACTTCGGAGGCATCGGCCTCAACCTCGATGATCTGCGGCACGTGCCGCGCATCCGCTGCGGGAGAGTCGTCCTGCGCCGCGAGAGCTGGCGGGTCCCGGCGGCCCAACTCGCGGCTTGGTCTCCGCTGGAACGCCCTCTCTCCGCCGACGCGGCGGCGTTCCTGGGAGCTGAGCGCCTACAGCGTTCGCTGGGGCTGCCGGATCGTTGCTTCGTGAAGATCCCCGGTGAGCCCAAGCCGATCTACGTGGATTGGCGTGCCCCGCTCCTTGTGAGGCAGTTGTTCCGGCTGGCCAAGTCGGCAACCGGAACACTGGAGTTCAGCGAGATGCTCCCCGGGCCGGGCGAGCTGTGGCTCGACGTAGCCGGGCACCGCCACACCAGTGAGCTCCGGTGCACCGTCTATTCCCGGTCTGCCGGCGTGCCCTCTGCCCTGTAAGGCCGACCGCCGCCACATCGGTATCTCTCACCTCGTCACCACCTCTCCGAGAGGCTCGCTCGACATGTCTGCGGACAGCTGTGTTCCCACGTCATGGTCGCTGGTTCCGATCGCTCTGCTGCGTCAAGCCGGCTTCCCCGTCAGTCTGTTGGACCCCCTGGCAGAACCCGACTGGTTCCCCGAGGCCCGGACGGTCCTTGACTGTCACTCTCGCCTGCGAGCTGCGGGCCGACGCCTGAGCAAGGATCTCAAGACGTCCAACGCAACCAACCGCAAGGCTGTGGGCAACGCGGTGGGCATGCTTCGTCCCGTTCCCGAGGCCGACGCGCGTGAAGCAGTCGCGGCGCTGGACGGCGACTCCTCGGCGCTGACGGAGTACCAGAAGACAGGTGAGGAGCTGCGTGGTCTTCTGGAGGAGTTCCGCGACTCCCTGTCCGACCGCCTCGACCGGGGACGGTCGGCGGTCGTGAAGGCGTTCGCGGATCAACGGCTGCAGGACGTGCTGCTGCTGTCCAACGATGCTGCCGCTCCGCAATTCTTGGACTGGTTGCGCCGCTACGCCGGCGAGAGCGGCGGCCGTACTCGGCGGATGACCGACATGCTCGCCATGTACCTCCAGCGTGTGGCGACGAAGAACGAGACCCACTCGCATTTCGGCCCTCTCAACGTCGCCCGCGTCGACCATGAGCCGGGTACCTTCAGCTGGTCGCAGGGCCCTGCCGTCAGTAACCGCACCTACATCAGTCACTGGGCCGCTGAGCGGCTCGCGCAGGTCTACAGCACCGACCCCCGCTGTCGTCCGCTCATCAGTCCGCGGCGTCGACCGCTCGTCTTCGTCCGCAACGGTGCCGTGGAGGTTTACAGCAATGGCGCGAACGCGGCGCCCGGAGAAGACTGGCGGTTCACCTTCCTGGGCCGGTACGACGTCGACGCTGCCGAGGAATGGCTTCTGCGCCATGCCGACGGGGAGTCGCCCCTCCCTGACCTCGAGCAGCGCTGGCCCCATGAAACCGGCGCCTTGGAAGACCTGGACACCGTTCTCGTGCGGCTGGAAGAGCGTGGCTGGATCACGGCGCGCATCGAGGTGCCCAGCGGGGACCCGAAACCGCTCGTCTTTCTGCGTGATCGGCTTACAGAGGTGGGCGCGGACGACATTGTCGCCTCGATCGCTGCCATCGAAGACGACCTTGCCGCGTTCCGCGGCGCACGGCACCCCGACCGACCGGATGCGCTGCGCGTCCTCAAGGAACGGTTCGAGACGCTGGCCGCAGCCTCCGCCAACCGGCTGTCCGGCAGCCACTACGCCGACCGCAGCATCCTCTGGGAAGAGGCGCATGGTCGGCTGGACGGTCTGCGCATCGGCGCGGACCTGGCGGAAGTCCTGACGACAGAACTGGCCTTCACCTACGAACTTGCGCTTGCCGCCCCGCGCCTGCGGTTCCTGCGGGAGAGCGAGGCCGTCAACATCTGGTTCCGTGGGCGCTTCGGAGACGAGACATCCGTATCCCTCACCGACTACTACCAAGCCTTCACGGAGGATCGTGACCAGCTTGCCGAGGCCTGTGCGGCGGTCGACGCCGATGTCGCGAGTCTCGACGCGGAGGTGGAACGGCTGCTGATCGGTGACGCTGCTGGCGCCCGCGAGGTGGAGGTGCCTGAGGAGCGCGTCGCCGAACTGCGACGGGCCCTGCCCCGGACACCCGCGGCCTTCTGCAATCCCGATGTGCTCTTCGCCGCCGAGAGCCCGGAGGCACTGGCCGCCGGTCGCTTCCTGTCCGTCGTGGGCGAATGTCACGCAGGCAGGGAACTGCTCACCCACAGCAGTCTGTCGATCCAGATAGCCGAACGAGCCCCGTCGGTGACTGAAGAGGTCCACCGTCGCTACACCAGCCTGCTCGAAGACGACGAATACCTCGCCGACGTCATCCGGGGCCACTCGGACAAAACTGCATCACAACTGCCTTTTCCTGGACCTGACGTGGAGGTTTTCGGCCGTTCCCCCAAGCCCAGGTCCGAGGTGATCCGTCCCGCAGACCTCTTCGTGTGTCTGCGGGACGGGCGACTCGAACTGAGGTCGCACGGGCGGCCTGGGCGACTGCGTCTTCTCGCTCCGCCCGCGGGCGGCTACAGCCTGGTGGACGACCCGCTTGCCCTGTTCGCCTTCCCCCGGCTGCGAGGCGGCAACGGACTACGGCTGGCCCACCTGCCGCACGTGCCCCGCATTCGTCATGGACGGACAGTGATACAGAGGGAGACCTGGCGAATCGACGCGACGGGGCTACGCGGCTGGTCCCCGACCGGCAGCCCGGTGAAGAACGACGACACGGCCGAGTTCCTCACCGCCGCAAAGCTGCGCGCGCTGTACGGCTGGCCGCGTCGAGTGTTCGCGAAGGTGCCCGGTGAACCCAAGCCGATCTTCGTGGACTGGGACGCCCCCTTGCTCGTACGCCAGTTCTTCCGCCTCGTTCGCAAGGCCGAGGGCACGGTTGTGATCTCCGAGATGGTGCCGGACGTCGACTTCGGCTGGCTGCGGGTCGACGGCGCTCGCCACACCAGCGAGCTGCGCTACGCCGTGTTCTCCCCGGTACCGCGGAAGGGCGTCTGAGCCGTGGTGCTGACCAAGAAAGCGCCCCTGGGCGGCGCGTACAGGACCTTGTGGACCGCCTCCACGATTTCCACCCTCGGTGACGGCATGCGGTTCACCGCACTTCCCCTTCTCTCCGCGGTGTTGTTGAAGGACGCCTTCGCGGTGAGTCTGGTGTCGGCGGCGGCGACACTGCCCTGGCTTGTCCTCAGCCTTCCAGCCGGCGCGCTTGCCGACCGCTGGGACCGGAACCGTCTGATGGTGACAGCCGACCTGCTGCGCGCGTGTGCGCTCGGCGCTGCCGTGCTTCTGCTGACCAACGACCGACTCGGCCTCGGGGCTCTGCTCGCCATCGCTCTCCTGCTCGGTGCTGGGGAGGTGCTCTTCGACTGCGCATCCTTCGCGGTGTTGCCGCAACTGGTCGACGCCGAACAATTGCCCAAGGCCAACGGCCGACTGTTCACTGCCCAGACAGTCAGCCGAGACATGGCAGGTCACGTCCTGGGAAGTTGGCTCTTCACGGTCGGCCAGGCTCTCCCGTTCCTCCTCAACGCCTGTTCCTTCGTGCTGTCCGCCGCCTTCCTCAGCAGGCTCCCACGTGGCCCCCAGCCGTCCGCTTCCTCCTCACGCCGGCTACTCAAGGAGATCACCGAAGGCATCTCCTACATCTGGAGCGACCGGCTGGTCCGCGCTCTGACCCTTGTCGCGGGCCTCATCAACGCGGTGTACCTCGGACAGGTCGCCATCTTCGTCCTGCTGGTGACACAAGTGCTGCACCTGCCGGCCTCCGCCTACGGCATTCTGATCTCGGTCTCTGCGCTCGGAGGTGTCCTCGGCGGCGCGCTGGCAGACCTGATCACCCGACGGCTCGGCACGGCACGTTCTCTGATGGCGGCGCTCATCGTCGTGGCGCTGTCCGGTCCGGCGACGGCCGCCACCACGATCCCGCTAGTCGTCGGTGTCGCCTACTTCGCCACCGGCTTCTCGATCATGGTGTGGAACGTGGTCGCGGTTTCGCTACGCCAGGAGCTCGTACCGGCCCGACTCCTGGGCCGTTCCATCGGCGCCTACCGGTTGTTCGCTTGGGGGACCATGCCCGTCGGGGCCGCCCTCTACGGAGCGATGGCCGATGCCTGGGGCCCCCGCACCGCGTTCGCGGCGGGCAGCCTGTTGACCCTTGCCGCTCTGGGCCTCGTCGGCCCCGCCCTGCTGAACTCCGTACGTTCCAAGTCGAGTTCGGCGAGCTGAAGACTTTCTCTCCTTTCGTACGCGCTTCTTGGCGCCTTCTGGACCCCGGACTTCTCGACCACAGATACGGAGTGTCGTGATCCCTGTAGAAGCCCGTTCCGGGCTCGCCGACATCGAGGTATTCCGCGCCGCCTCGGACGTGCGCCACCACATCACCGCGACCATCGCGGGCGAGCGGCACGCCATCTCACCCGTCTCCGGCGGCTTCGTCGTTCTGCGGCCGCGCGGCTTCAAGGAGGACATGACCTCCGCCCTCGGCCCTCTCGGCTGGGGACGGCCCGTGGCCTTCGTGGACGACTCGTGGGGTCTCGCGCGGTTCTCCGCCGCGGCGACCGATTCGGAACTGCACGTACCGCAGTCCTCCCCGTCCACTGTCTCCTTCGTGGTCCCCGAGCGCTTCCGCACCCGCCGTATCGCGGCCATGGAGCCCAGGTTGCAACGCCGATGTCCCCCGTCGAAAAGCCGACACCAGACCGTGTACGCCGTCGGCACCGGACCGTCGGCCGCGACGGATCCTCAGCGCGTGTTGCGGGCCCTCGGCCCCGTCGACGACGCGATCATGTCGGACTGGACGTACGAGAACACGTTCAAGGACGTTCTGCCGGGCACCGGCGTGACCCCGCACGTTCTGCCGTACCAGTTCGACGACTTCGAGGCGAACATCCAGCAAGTGGACCGCACCCTGCGGAACCTGGCCTCGGACGGTGTCGACCGCGTCGGACTCCTCATCGAGGGCAACCCCGACACCTATGACGTCCTGGACGGCCTCTCCGTGGCCGGGCGCGATGTGCAAGTGACACCCGGCATACCGATCGGACTGCTCGCGGCAGCGCAGAACGCGGAGCTGTTCCACGACGATCCACTGTCGCATTCCTTCGCCTACATCTCCGGACTGCACGACCGTCACGGCCTGCCCTCCGAACAGTTCCTGGGCGAGTTGACCTGCTATCTGTCGGCTGGCATCAGCTGCGTCCTCGTCGAGATGTACAAGGGCGACATCGAACTCGCCCTTCGGGCCATGGCACTGAGCAGTGGCAAACACGTGGCGGTGCTGATGAACGACTACTTTTCTCCTGCCGAGAGCACGGTCATGGTCCATGACCCGCGTGCGGCGGGGACCGCACGTGTGGTCTCCGCCGCACGCGGAGGCCTGTCGACCATGCTGATCACTGGCGAGGAGCCACGATGATTCCCACACCGGACACGCAGCCAGTCGCGGTCCTTTTCGACGCCGCTGACACCCTCATAGAACTCTCTCCGGCCATACCCGAGCTGCTGTCGGCCACGTGGCTGGGCACCGACGGAGCCCCGTCTGCGGCAGCCGTGCGCGAGGCTCTGTGGCAGATCGGCACCGAAGGTGGCTGGCCGGACGACGAGTCCGACCCCGTTGCCCGGGTCGAGACCTGGACGCGGTTCTGCCGAGAGGCTCTTGTGCGCGGCGGTGGCGCCGACTCCGCACCAGCCGCGCGGCGGGCCGCCCAACACATCCTGGCTCCTGAGAACTACCGTTGCTTTCCCGATGTGCCCCACTGCCTGGAGCGGTTGCGCGCCAACGGACACCAGCTCGGCCTGGTCTCCAACTTCGACCCCTGGCTGCACGACATCCTGAGCTCCACCGGTCTCGCACCGTGGTTCGACACCATCGTGGTCAGCAGCGAGGTCGGCCAGGAAAAGCCTGCTCCCGCCATCTTCGCCCTGGCCTGTGAACGCCTCGGACGGCTGCCGTCCGACTGCCTGTTCGTCGGCGACTCCGTCGCCGTAGACGTAGAAGGAGCCTCGGGCGCAGGCCTGCACCCCGTGCTCCTGGACCGGTACGGACGATTCCCCGACTTCCCGGGGACGCAACTGGCCATGCTCGACTTCCTGCCGACACTGGCCGCCCAATTCAAGGAAGGCAACCCGACATGGTGACTGCCGACAGCACTGTCGACATCGACACGTCCGCAGTGGCCGCGAAGGTCACTCGCAGGCTAGGGCTTCAGGCCCTGGGTCTGGCCGGCGAAGGGGTGGACTTCGTCGTGTACCACGTCGGTTCCAAGACGCTGGGTGACCTCGCCCTGCGCATTCCACGACACCGCCGCTACATCGCCCCGTACGGCCAGGTCGACGCGGCGGACCTGGTGCGCCAGGAGCACGAGATCGCTGGCCGGCTCGCCCAGCACGGACTGCCCGTCTCGGCACCGGTCGACCTCGTCACCTGTGAGGACGGTCTGCTGGTTTCCCTCGCCAGATACGTCCCCTCTGACGGGAGGCCCGTACCCGGACAGGACATCGGCGCTTTCCTGGCTCGATTGCATCAGGTGGAGCCCTGGCCAGTGCGGCTCGCCTACCAGGCCCCAGGAGACTTCGGCGAGTTCCTGGTCAGCCGCGTCCACGACCGCCATAAGGCACTGAGCCGGCACGCCCCCGACTTGCCGGAGCTTCCGGACGGCGCGGTGTTGCGCGATGTCATGGACCACGAGGACTCCGCCGCACGCCTGCTCCACCTGGACATCCGACGGCAGAACCTGCTCGGCACCGGGGGCCGTCTGGCAGCAGTGGTCGACTGGTCCAACGCTCTGATGGGCCCCCCGCTCATGGAACTGGCCAGAGTCTGCGAATACGCGCTGCTGCCCGACAACGGACTCAACGCCGAAGCCGTACTCGAGGGTTACATGGCGACTGACGGGCAGCAGCTCGACACCTGGTCTGCCGCGGCGCTGCTCAACAGGCTGGACACCGCTCTCATGCTGGCGCTGGTCTTCCACTCGGTGGCACCCGACCCGGCCCGCGCCAGGGACCTGACCCATCGCAGCCGACATCTGCTGAAACGGCTGAACGCAGCGCTCTGAACCGGGGAGGGTACGCATCGTCCGAGGGCTTCTGTGTTGTTCGTACCAGCCCAAGCAGGCGTCGAAGTCGCCGTGGGTGTGTAGTGCACGGAGTTTCAGGAGGGCTCCGGCGCGGCCAGGGGCCCCGGGCAAAGGCCCGCTGTTCAGCCAGAACAACCAGCAATGCGCCAACGTCCTGATCCTGATCTCCCTTCCCGCCACAGGCGTTGGCCGTTCCATCAGCGGGCCACCTCCAGCAGGCGACCGATGTACCGGCCGGCGCCGCTCGGACGCCATCCGCTCTCTGCGGCCCGGTGCCTGGGTCACGGTGGCTGGCAACCGGGCTCCGGACGCCGGCCGACAGGTGACCGTGGACCTGGACGGGGTTGTGGTCGTCGTGCACTCGGGCAAGCAGGACACGGCTCCGACCTGGAAGAAGTCCTACGGTCATCACCCGCTCATGGGGTTCGTCGACCACGGTCCGGGAGGGACCGGCGAACCCGTCGCCGCCCTGCTGAGACCCAGGAACGCGGGCTCGAACACGGCCGTCGACCACATCACAGCCGCCCGCCTTGCCCTCGCTCAACTGCCCAGGAAGTACCGGCAAGGACGGCGGACGCTGATCCGCTGTGATTCTGCGGGCGGCACACCCGCCAGCCGACGCGGCCCCAGTTCCAAGCAGCCCTGGCCGCCCTCCGGCCGAACGACATCCTGATGTCGACGCTCACGCAATTCCCCACTTCCGACGGCCTGAGCGTCACGTAATTCCCCACCCTCGCGGTCACGACTCCCCATGGGGACGGTGAACGTGAGCGGTGCTGGTGTCGTTCTCGGCCTTGTGTCGTCGTGGCTGGGGCGTACAGCACCGTGGACGGCCGGGGGGAGGCTACCCGCAATACCTTCCGGCCCGGACGTGCTGCAGCTTGTGGGTGAAGCGGTGCATGTGGGGGTCGAGCAGTTCGTCCGACTCCTCGAGCACCTGCTCGTCGGTCAGCCACCGGATCGCGTTGAACTCCTCCTGGTCGTAGGAGGTGATGGTGTCAGCGTCGGCGGTGAGGAGGTACCAGAGCGAGACGTCAGTGTGTGAGCCCTGCCCCCGCGTTTCGGTGACGGTGAGGAAGAGGGGGAGCTCGCCGGTGATCGGCGATGCCGTGGCGTGGATGCCCAGCTCCTCACGACATTCGCGGACCACCGCGGCCCACGGGTCCTCACCCGGCTCGACGTGTCCGCCGGCCGGCAGCCACAGGCCCGCCTTGCGGTGCGCGACGAGCAACAGCTGACCGCGTGTGTCGTCGAGGACGACGAAGTAGCTCACCAAGTGCATCGCGGGAACATCCGGCTTGTGCACCCGGTAGACCGGGGCTCCGCTGGCGATCCACTGCGCGGCGGTCTTCAGGTGGGTGCGCTCCAGGCTGTCCCAGGGTTCGATGGCGCCGACCAGCTCCAGAAGGCGGGCACGCGGCTGATCGTCATTGTCGGTGAGCGGGTGGCCAGTTGAGGTCATCCGCGTATCCTGCCAGGAGGCACTGACAGGCGACGTCGATGACGGATCAATTTCCCCAGCTTGGGCGGTTTTGGCGTCATATAATTAATCATCCTGAATTCTCCGCATTGTCCACGGGTAGCGCGAAGGTCGGGATCGAGGGACCTGGTCGTCGCGGAGCTGCTCATGCCCCTCGTCCCTTGGTTCGGATGGCCGATGGGCAGCCCGGATGGCGAGGAGAACGTTCGTCGTGGTCGACATCACCGAGATCTACGTCCACTGGTACGCGGGCCGCTCGAAGAGCGAGCTGGCCGCGTCGCTGGGGGTGGACCGCAAGACGGTCAGGAAGTACTTGGCCCCGGCGGAGGCGTCCGGGATCAGCCCGGGCGGGCCGCCAATGAGCGAGGCCGACTGGTCGAAGCTGATCAAGGAGTGGTTCCCCGGGCTCATCGACCGAAGGCTCAGGCAGGTGACCTGGCCGGAGATCGACCAGCACCGCGACTAAATCCAGAGCCTGCTCGGGACGGTGACCGTCTCGACGATCCATCAGCGGCTTCGTGATGAGCGCAAGCTGCAGGTGTCGATCTTCTCGTTCCGTCGTTGGATTCATGCGACGCTGCCGGATGAGGTGGCGAAGTCGCAGGTCACCGTGTTGCGTGAGAGCGAGCCCGGCTCGGAGGCCAAGATCGACTACGGCTTCCTCGGGCAGTGGATCGATCCGCGGTCCGGGAAGCGCCATCGGGTCTGGGCGTTCGTGATGGTGCTGCCGTGCTCGCGGCACATGTTCGTCCGGCCGGTGCCGCACCTGGACCAGCACGCGTGGACGGAAGCGCACGTCGCGGCCTTCCGCTACTTCGGCGGTGTCCCTCGTCGGCTCGTTCCGGACAACCTGAAGACCGGGGTCGACAGGCCCGACCTCTATGACCCGAAGATCAACAAGGCATATGCCGAACTGGCCACTCACTACGGCGCGTTGGTCGATCCGGCCCGGGCGGCGAAGCCGAAGGACAAGCCGCGGGTCGAGCGGCCGATGCCCTATGTCCGCGACTCGTTCTGGCGGGGACGGGAGTTCACCTCGATCGAGCACATGCAGGCCGAGGCAGTGACCTGGAGTCAGCAGGTCGCCGGGCGGCGAAAGTGCCGGCCGCTGGGCGGGGCCGCCCCGATGACCGTGTTCGAAGCACTGGAGGCGGCCGAACTGCTGCCTCTGCCGCCGACTCCGTTCGTGCTCGCCCGCTGGTCGACGGCCACGGTCGGACCGGACATCCACATCAAGGCCGGCCGCACCCTCTACTCGGTGCCGTGGAAGCTGATCGGCCGCAAGGTTGACGTCCGCTCCACCTCCACCATTGTCGGTGGGCTCTGCCAGGGTGTGCGTCGTGGACGAACTGGTGGAGCGTGTCGACGATCAAGATCGTGTGCTGGGGGTGGTGGTCAGCCGCCGTCAGGCCATCCGGGAAGGGTGGCTGCACCGGGTCGCCGTGACAGTGTGTCGTGATGAGCGCGGTCGGGTCCTCGTTCACCGACGGTCGGAGCAGCTGTTGCGCTTCCCCGGGCTCCACGAAGTCGTGGTCGGTGGCGCCGTGGATGTCGGTGAGTCCTATGAACAGGCCGCTGCGCGGGAGCTGGCCGAAGAGCTGGGGATTCGTGTACTGCCGCGCTTGCTGTTCACGTTCATCAACCGCAGCGGTTTGAGTCCTCACTGGCTCGGCGTGCACGAAGCCCTGGTGCCTGACACCGTGGCCGCCGATCCCGATGAGGTCGCCTGGCATGGCTGGCTAACCGAGCCGGAGCTGCGGTCGGCCCTGATCGAGTGGCGCTTCACGCCCGACAGCCACGAAGCCTTCAGCCGGTATCTCGCGTTCCGGACCACACAGTCCTGACCTGGGTCTGTGTAGCGAACGGCTCTGTCCCGTAATCGGTGGTAGCGCTGTGTAGTGATCACTGGAGGAGGATGCGGTGGCGGAGCAGGGGGAATCCGGCTCGGCCGTACATCTGTCTCATGATCCGTTTGGTTCGGGTGTTGACGCCCTCGGTGCGGCCGTTGTGGTACGGGCGGGTGAGGCCGGCGTCGACGGCGGCGCGGTCGAGTTCGAGGCCGTTGGCGAAGGAGTGCAGGTGGGGCAGGTCGACGGCGCGAACCGTGGTGATCCAGTCGGTGAGTTTGGCGTCGTTGCCCTCCGCTGGGGTCAGTAGCTGAGTGAATTCACCGGTGAGGCGGGCGAGTTCGGTCATCTCAGGGCAGGCTGCGGCGAGTTCCCGCAGGAGTGCGGTGTCCTTGGCGCACAGGTTTTCGGGGCGGGTGAGCAGGAGGCGGGCGAAGCGCTGCGGGGTGGTGACCGGCTTCTCGCCCTCGGCGCGGCCTTGGGTGATGTATCGGACCAGGAGGTTGGCGCTGCCGGTGTAGCCCAGTTCCTTGATCTCGCGCAGGAGGTGGGTGACGGGCACGGCGGGGTCTTCGCTTCGGCGCCGGCGCAGGTGGTCGCGGTAGGGGTCGACGAGTGTGGGCTTGTAGCGGGGTGCGCGGCGCTCTGCGGTGGGCTCCTTGATGCGGGCGTACCGTTTGACGGTGTTGAGGGCGACGTCGAGGCGGCGGGCGCATTCGAGCAGGCCGACGCCCTGGTCGAGCAGGTGGTGGACCTGCTGCCAGCGTTCGCGGGTGGTCTGCTCGTGTACGCCCCCGGGTCGGGCGGGTTCACGGCGGTGGCCCAGCAGGCGGCGTGGGAGCGGACTTCGGCCAGGACCTTGCCGCACAGGTTGGACCAGAGGTGCCACCTGTCGCTGACCTGCACCGCGTCAGGGAGAGCCTGGCGGATCGCTTCGGCGTAGGTGGCGGAGCCGTCGCGGCAGACGTACTGGGCCCCGGCGTGCTCGCGCAGCCACGTGGTCAGGGTCTGGGCGGTGCGGTCGGGCAGGACGTCGATCCGCTCGCCGGTCTCGGCGTCGATGATCACGGTGGCGTAGCGGTGCCGGCGTTTGAGGGCGAAGTCGTCGACGCCGATCACGCGCGGGACGCGCAGCGGTGGCACTGCCTGGCGCATGAGCATGCGCAGGGCGGTCGAGCGTGAGATCGCGCAGGCCACAACGCGGCAGAGGCGGGATCCCGCCCGGCCCGCTAACTCCTTGACCACGGAACCGAGTTGGCCTGCCAGGCGGTTGGTGCGGCGCTGGTAGCGCTCCACGACGCCGGGAACCTGCTCGCGGAACGTCTGCCGTGGGCAGCCGAGCACCGGGCACACAAGGCGGCGGACCCGCACCGAGACGACGACCCGCCGTCCGTCCACCGGCACGTCCGCGATCACCCGCCCATGAAACCCGTGCATCCGCGCTGTCCGCGTCCCGCACGCGGGGCACGGCACCGGAGCGTCCCGGGTCCGCGCCGACACCCGGATGACCTCGCCCTCGTCCGTCACGCCCTCGACGACCAGGGCCGACAGTCCCGAAAACACCACGCCCACAAGCTCGTTGACATCGCGCACACCAGCCCAACGACAACCATCACGCTTCGTTACCACCGATTACGGGACAGAGCCGTTCGCTACACAGACCCCATCAAGGCGCTGTCGGACGTCGTCTTCCGCATCGTGGGCTGGGTGATGCGGCTCGCGCCCCTGGGCACCTTCGGCGCCCTGGCCACCGTGGTCGCCACCTACGGCGCCGAGAGCCGCAAACAGCTCGGCTACCTCATCATCCTGTTCACCGCGACCTGCATCGTCTACGTCCTGGTCGTCCTCGGCGCCATCATGCGGGCCTGCCGCCTGAGCCTGTTCGGCCTCATCCGCTTCCTCAAGGCCGAACTGCTCGTCGCCCTCAACACTTGTTCCAGCGAGGCCGTCCTGCCCCAGCTGGTACGCAAACTGGAGATCCTCGGCATCGGCCGGCCCGTGGTCGGCATCGTCATCCCCTCCGGGTTCTCCTTCAACCTGGACGGCTCCGCGGTCTACCTCACGATGGCCTCCCTCTTCCTGGCCCAGGCCATGGGCATCGACCTGTCCTGGCAGCAACAGTTGGCCATGGTCGGCGTCATGATGCTCACCAGCAAGGGCACCGCCGGGATCGCGGGCGGTGCCTTCATCGTCCTCGCCAGCACCGTCACCGCGGTCGGCCACATCCCGCTCGCCGCCCTCTCCCTCATCGTCGGCATCGACCGCATCCTCAACGAGGGCCGCGTCTTCATCAACGTCCTCGGCAACGCCGTCGCCACCATCGCGATCGGCAAGTGGGAGAACGACTTCGACACCGAACAGGCCCGCAAGGTCCTGCACTCCCGCACCATCACGCCGCCGCAGGACGAGCTGGACACCACCAAGGTCGGCGCCGACAAGTAGCCGGGCCCGTCGTCGAGTGCAGTCACCCTCGACGGCGTATGCGGCACCCACCGGCGGCATCCTCCAGGCCGCCGTGCACCAGGACAGCTGAGGAACCCTTCCCGAGAGCACGCCCAGCGTCTCCTACTCGATGACCATCCGGCTCGAAGCCCCGCGGCAGGCAACGCGGTCTTTCGACGGACAGCCACGATGGAGGCGCTGGGCGGTTCAGTCACCGCACCCGGACGTCGTCTCCGGGGCCCCGGCGGGTGCCGGAAGCCACCTCGCCCGCACCCGTTCGGAAGCCGCCCCTCGGCCTCGGCGGCGTTGAGGACCCGTGCGAGGTGCCACCCACCGACATGTCAGAAGGGGGAAGCCAGTGTGGGCGCGTCCAGGGCCGGCCTCGGATGCCGCGACGCCGAAGCGATACCGGATCCGCTGGGTGGGACCACTCCACCAGGCAGAGACCGCCGATCCATGGATAAGCCGTCCTCTCCCGCCCCTGCGCGGGCGTCTTTACGGTCGGGGCTGCGGGCGCTCACCGGCCCGCCGTACCGAAGGAGCAGGACCCCCATGAAGATGACCGGCAACACGATCCTGATCACCGGCGGCACCTCGGGCATCGGCCTCGGTCTGGCCCTGCGTCTGCACGAGGCCGGCAACAAGGTGATCGTCGCCGGGCGGCGCAAGGAACTCCTCGACGAGATCACGGCCGAGCACCCGGGCGTCGAATCGCTCGTCCTCGATGTCGCGGACCCCGACTCGATCGCCCGGGCCCGTGAGACCGTGGCGGCGAGCCACCCGGGGCTGAACGTCCTGGTCAACAACGCCGGCATCATGCTGCGGGAGAACCTCCTCGACCCGGCCGGACTGCAGGTCGCCGAGGATCACGTCGCGACCAATCTGCTCGGCACGATCCGGATGACGTACGCCTTCCTGCCGCTGCTGGTGGGCAAGGACGACGCGGTCGTCTTGAACGTCACCTCGGCGCTGGCGTTCGTCCCGTATCAGACCACCCCGACCTACAGTGCGACCAAGGCAGCGCTGCACTCATTCTCCGAGAGCCTGCGCATCCAGCTCGCCGGTGCTGACGTCGGCGTCCAGGTGATCGAGGTGGTCCCGCCGGGCGTGCGAACGACCCTGCTGGGCCAGCAGGACAGCGACCAATCCATGCCGTTGGACGACTTCCTCACCGAGACCCTCGACCTGCTGCGGGAGAAGCCCGACGCGAAGGAGCTGGTCGTCGAGCGCGCCAGGTTCATCCGGGACGCGCAGGCCAACGGCTCCTACGACGACGTCCTCGCCATGATCAGCGGCAGCTGACCGACCTGTTGTTCCCGACGGGAAGCAACAGCAGGCGAGCGCCGTCACACGACGAACCTCGTCCTATCGGCCAGGCCGGGCGACGAGGCCCGGGGCCTGTCCAAAGCGTCAGGAGTCCTCGACGGAGACCGTCGCCGCAGGCCGGCCGCCTTCCGACGGCCTGCGGCGTACCGCCGACAGCCGGCGAATTTCCCAGCGGGTCACGCAGGGGCAGGTGATCACCGGTCGTCTCACCGCGAGCGCCATCGCGCCGGCCGTACGAACGGCTTCGCGCGGACAGAAGAGGAGTGGCTCAGCCATGGATCGGCGGTCTCTGGATAGCCGGGCGGGGTACGGCGAGGATGGGGCCATGGACAAGAAGGAACTGGCGGAATTCCTGCGGCACCGGCGTGAGGCGCTGCGCCCCCGCGACGTCGGGCTGGTCGAGGGGGCGCGTCGCCGTACGCAGGGGCTGCGCCGCGAGGAGGTCGCGCAGCTCGCCGGTATGTCCACCGACTACTACGCCCGGCTGGAACAGCAGCGTGCTCCGCAGCCCTCCGTCCAGATCACCGCGGCTCTCGCCCGGGCATTGCGGCTGACCCTGGACGAACGCGACCACCTCTTCGTCCTCATCGGCCACAACGCCCCGGCCCGCTTCCACCGCTCCGAACATGTCAGCCCGACCCTGATGCGGGTCCTGGACCGTCTGGACGACTCCCCGGCCCTGGTGCAGACCGACCTGCTCGACACCCTCGCGATGAACCCGTTGGCCGTCGCGCTGCTCGGCGACCACACCCGCCACACCGGTCTGGCCAGTAGCGGCTACTACCGCTGGTTCATGGACCCGGCCGAGCGTCTGGTATATCCCGAGGAGGTCCACGAACACCACGGCCGTGCCCATGCAGCGCGCCTGCGGGCCGCGCTGACAGCCGGCAGCGACACCCCCCGAGCTGCCCGGATCCTCGCCGAACTCCAGGAACACAGCAACGAGTTCGTCCGCATGTGGGAACTTCAGGAAGTCGCCCAAAGCTACGACGACTGCAAGACCATCCTCCATCCAGAACTCGGCCGCATCGACGTTGACGCCCAGCTCCTGTTCACCGAGAACCGCGCCCAGACTCTGGTGGTGCTGACCACTCGTCCCGGCACGGAGAGCCACAGCAAGCTCGAACTGCTCTCCGTCATAGGGCACCAGCAGCTCGCCCCCTGACGTCCTGGACCGGGTACTGGGCCGGGCTCCGCGCTCAGGCCGCCCATTTGACCGGACGCTGCCTCCGTTTTACTCTCGAACATGTACGGAGGCAGCATCCGTTTTGATGCGGCCTGCAGGATCACGGCAGGCAGGAGGGCGCATGAGCGCCGGTGAACAGCGGGGACGCAAGCCCCGCGCGGACGTCCAGCGCAACCGCGCTGCCCTCCTGGAGACCGCGCAGCGTCACTTTCTGCAGCACGGGGTCGGTACCTCCCTCGAGGCGGTGGCCAAGGAGGCGGGCGTCGGGCCCGGCACCCTGTACCGGCACTTCCCCACCCGGGAGGCACTGCTGGCGGCCGTGCTGCAGACGCGCTCCGAGGAGCTGGTGGCCCGCCAGGCGGAGATCGAGCAACTCGGTGACCCGGCCGAGGCGCTGGAGCAGTGGCTGCGGGCGATGGAGGACTACTTCAGCGCCTTCAGTGGGCTGCCCGACCCGCTCATGGCCGCAGCCAGGGCGCAGGAACCGGACAACCCGCTCACCATTCCCTGCGACATCCTCATCTCCGCCACCGATCAATACGTGCGAGCCGCGCAGCTTGCGGGGCGCGTGCGCGCGTCGGTGCGGGGGAACGACCTGTTCCTCGCGGCCTGTTCCGTTGCCTGGATCAAGGGCACCGGTACCGAGGAGGAGTCGCTCGACCGGCTCCGCATGCTCATCGCGAGCGGCTACCGCCAGCAGGACACCCAGGCGTAAATCGCCGGGCACTGCTCTCCGCCCCCCGCCGCAACGCCAGGCGGCACCACCACCCATCCATCACATCGTGCTGCCCCAGGGGCGGCACAACCTCCTAAGGAACAAATCATGAAAATTACTGTCATAGGCGCTGGCGCCATCGGCGGGAACCTCGCTGCCAAGCTCAGCACGGCTGGTCACGACGTCCAGGTGGCCGACGCCCGCGGCCCCGAGGCCGTCCGGGCGGAGGTGCTGGAGTCCGGGGCCCGCGCGGCGGACCTCTCCGAGGCCGCCGTCCAGGGCCGGGACGTCATCGTCCTGTCGATCCCGTTCGGGGTGGCGGGCCAGCTGGCGGACCTGTTCGCGTCGGTGCCCGACCAGACGGTGGTCATCGACACCTCGAACTACTACCCCGGCATGCTCAGCGAGCCGATCGAGGCGGTGGACAAGGGCCAGGTGGAGAGCGTGTACACCGCCGAGCTGCTCGGCCGCCCCGTGGTCAAGGCGTGGAACGCCGCGCTGGCCGAAACCCAGCGGACCAAGGGCGTCCCGGCAGGAACGCCCGGCCGCCTCGCCATTCCCGTCGCCGGTGACTCCGAGGAGGCGCGGAAGGTGGCCATGAGCCTGGTGGACGACACCGGCTTCGACCCCTACGACGCCGGCACGCTGGCCGACTCCTGGCGCCAGCAGCCGAACAGCCCCGCCTACTGCACCGCACTGACCCTCGACGAGCTGCCGGCGGCCTTGGCCGCGGCCGACCGCGTCAAGGACGCGGCCATCCGCGACAGCCTCCCGGAACGCTTCGCCGCCCTCCCGGCCACCCCCACCGTCGACGACGTCGTCGAGATGAACCGCGCCGCCCACCGCTGAGACACCCGACGCGGCACTCGTGCACGCAACGGACACGAGCGGCAGCGCCGGCACGCCACGAACGAAGACGAACACGAAGGGCGCACAGTCCCCCGCGCTGCAGACCGCAGCTTCGGCACGCCGCTGCCTGCGGGCATCCGCAAGCCTGCCGGCACCCGCAGGGTGCGTCCGCAGCCGCGGCGGCCTCCGCGCAGAGCAGCAGGGCAGATGACTGCGCGCCACGGAGAGGAACCGCCTTGCCCGGCACCGCATCACCCTTCACCGACATCGCACGCTCCCGCCGCTCCCCCCGGCAGTTCCTGCCCACAGCCCTGTCGCCTTCGGACATCCGCGGTGGGCGATGTCACGTTGTTGGGTGTGTAAGCGTCTGACGGTGCGTCGGGGCGCGGTGGGCTTGCGGTCCAGGCCTATGTTCAGGCCGGAGTGGGCCGGCCGGCAGCACCAGTGATCTGGCTCCAGATCACGAAGCGGACGGTCATCTCTGCTCACTATTCGTGGGCGGTCATCAGATGGCGGCGGGGCCGGAAGTGGGGCGAGATACCGCTGAACGCGGAGAGAAACTGCTGGGCTCCACCGGTACTGCGGAAGCCCTTCATCGCGCGTTCACGCTGCCGGGTGGGCTGATGGCTGTTCTCGACCCGGTTGTTCAGGCCCTTATGGGAACGGTGCTCGACCGAGGGCATGACCCCGCGGTGGGCGGCGCCGTAGGAGCGGAGCTTGTCCGTGACGACCACCCTCGGCACCGCGCTCGTCTTCTTCATCAGACGGCGCAGGAAGCGCCGG